>DAHUXY010000001.1 GCA_027315505.1 Vulcanimicrobiota bacterium
GCGTTGATGCCGTGGCTGGCGTGCGCGTCGAAGCGCTTGAAGTTATTGTAGAAGAGCTGCGCGAGTTTTTTCGCCTGCGCATCGTAGGCAACCGGATCGGGCCATGCGTTGCGTGGCTGCAATACCTCCGAGGGCACCCCCGGAACGCTGGTCGGTATCTGCAATCCGAAGAACGGCTCGCGGGCGAAGTGCGCCGGGATGCGTCCTTCGATCGCGGCGTTGACCATCGCGCGCGTGTGCGCGATCGACATGCGCTTGCCGGTGCCGTAGGCCCCGCCGGTCCAGCCCGTGTTGACGAGCCAGCACTCGACTTCGTGAGCGTCGATTTTCTCGCCCAAGAGTTTCGCGTAGACGGTCGGACGATGCACCATGAACGGCGCGCCGTAACAGGTGGAAAACGTCGCCGTCGGCTCGGTGACGCCGCGTTCGGTGCCCGCCACCTTGGCCGTATAGCCGGAGAGAAAGTGGTAGAGCGCCTGATCGCGCGTGAGTTTCGAAATCGGCGGCAGCACGCCGAAGGCGTCAGCGGTCAGCATGACGATCGTTTTGGGGTGGTCGCCTCGGCTGCCGGGGACGATATTCGGAATGAACTCGAGCGGATACGCCGCCCGTGTGTTCTCGGTCTTTTCTTCAGAATCGAGATCGAGTACGCGGGTGTATGCGTCGCACGCAACGTTTTCCAGGACGGTTGAGAAACGATGCGAGGCGGCCCAAATCTCGGGCTCGGCCTTCTCCGAGAGGCGGATCATCTTCGCATAGCAGCCGCCTTCGAAATTGAAGACGCCGTCGCTCGACCATCCATGTTCGTCGTCGCCGATGAGCGGACGATGCGGATCGGACGAGAGCGTCGTCTTCCCGGTTCCGGAGAGGCCGAAGAAGATGGCGGTATCGCCCTCGGTTTTGCCGACGTTCGCGGAGCAATGCATCGGCAGCGTGTCGCGCAGCGGCAGCAGGTAATTCATAATCGTAAAGACCGATTTTTTGATCTCGCCGGCGTATTTCGTGCCACCGATCAAGATGATCCGTTTCGCGAAATTCACGAGGACGAACGTCGAGCTGCGCGTTCCGTCCCGCTGCGGGTCGGCGTTGAAGAGGGCCGCGTCGACGACCGTGAATTCCGGTATGAAGTTCGGGTCCGGTTCCTCCGGCGTGATGAACAGATGTTTCGCGAATAAGCTATGCCACGCGAACTCCGTGTAAACGCGAATGGGAACGCGATACCGTTCGTCGGCACCGACGTGCGCATCGAGCGCGTAGACGTCGCGTTCCGAAAGATAGGCCTGCACTTTATCGAAGAGCGCGTCGAACGTCGCCGGATCGATCGGTGCGTTGGTGTCGCCCCAATCGATGTGGCCCTCACTCGAAGGCTCCTTCACGAAAAACTTATCTTTTGGCGAGCGGCCGGTGTGGGGTCGCGTGTCGACGACAAACTGGCCGTCGCTTCCGAGGATCCCTTCGCCGCGCGCCAGCGCGTGCTCGACGAGTTCGCTTGCTGGGAGATTCTCCCAAAGCTTTGCGGCCTTTAGCTTCTCCGGAACGGTAAGAATGGTGCGACCTCTCCGATGGCGTGACGGGGGCAAAGTCTATTGGTTTTTCGCGCTGGCGGAGCGTGCCTGCAGGCCACCCCGGCGCGGGCTTCCAATCCATCCGCCCATGTCGATGCGATATCTGCGGGCCGCTGCGGCCCTGGTGCTGGGCTTAGCCTCCGCCACCGGTGCGGCGCGGGCCGTCCTGCCATTCCACTTCGGAGCCTTTGCCAGCGGCCCCCTCGACGGCATTACCGACGTCCCGGGCGTGCGGGTGGCGAACCTGACCAAAATCGAAGGCAGCTCGATCCGCACGGGCGCGACGGCGATCCTTCCGGACGCCGACCCCTGGGATCATAAGGTCGCCGCGGCCTTTCTCGCCTTCAATGGCAACGGCGAGATGACCGGCACGCATTGGATCAACGAATCCGGCTATCTCGAAGAGCCGATCGTGCTGACCGACACGCTGGATATCGGACGCGCCGACGACGGGGTGATCGACTGGGTCATCGCCCACCATCCGCAGGTCGGGCGCACCGACGACGTCCCGCTCCCGGTGGTGGCCGAATGCGACGACCAATTGATGACCGACATCCAAGCCCGCCCGGTCGTAGCCGCCGACGTCGTCGCCCTCCTGGACGCAGCCCGCGGCGGCCAATTCGCGCGCGGCAGCGTCGGGGCCGGCACGGGCATGAAGGCCTTCGGTTTCAAAGCGGGGATCGGTTCTGCATCTCGCGTTTTGCCCAAGGATCTGGGCGGCTACCGCGTCGGCGTGCTGGTGAACGACAATACCGGCAGTTCGCGCGACGCCCTGAGCATCGTCGGGGTTCCGGTGGGCGAGCGGCTCAAGAACGAGTACCGCATGCGCTTCCCGACGCCCGTGGCCTTACACGGCCGCATGTCCTCGGGCAGCATCGTGATTATCGTTGCCACCAACGCACCGCTCGACTCGCGTCAACTACACGCGCTCGCGCTACGGGCCGGCCTCGGAATGGGGCGCACCGGCCTGACCTCCGACGTCGGCAGCGGCGATCTCGTCCTCGCGTTCTCCACGTCGTACGTCTACAATCGCAAGGCATCGTTCGATATCGTCGCACCTACGGAAGCGACGCAAGAAGACAACGCGGTTCTCGACGCACTCTACCGCGCTACCGCGGAGGCGACACAAGCGGCCATCTACGACGCATTGTTCGAAGCCAAGACCATGACCGGGCGTCGCGGCGTCACCGTGTACGGTCTGCCCGACCAACGCGTGCTCGAGATGCTGCGTGCCGCGCACGCGGTGCAATGAGCTTTATCGAGACCGACCGGCTCGCGTTGCGCACGTGGATGCCCGGCGACGCCGATGCGGCGCTCGCAATCTACGGCGATCCGGAGGCCATGCATTTCGTCCCGGGTGGAGCGATCGCGCCGAGCGCGATTCCCGCGTGGGTCGAGGGCCTCATGCACTCGAGCGAAGGAGCCGGCGCGGGCGTTTGGCCGGCGATTCTCAAGAGCGAGCGCCGCATCGTCGGTGCATTCGGCATCGCGCCGTCGCCCTGGGGCGATAGCGAACTTTCGTGGATCCTGGCGCGCAGTGATTGGGGCCACGGGTATGCGACCGAAGCCGTTTGCGCGGTCGTCGGCTACGCGTTCTCTCAACTTCATGTCCGGCGCTTATACGCCGCGGTAGATCTCGCGGACGCGCGTTCGGTTGCCCTCGCATACCGCGCCGGCATGCGATTCGACCGAGTCGTGCGCGCGCGGCATCGCGACGTACTCCGGTATGCGATCGAGGCCGGCGCCGTATAGCGACCTAGTTCGAACGATGTAAGCGGAAAGCACGGTGCCCACGCGATGCCTACCGCGTTAGGGGAACGTGTGATTTTTGTGCAATCGACAGGATGTCGAACTTCCTTTGAATGTTGCACAAAAACATACGAGTAGGAAG
>DAHUXY010000014.1 GCA_027315505.1 Vulcanimicrobiota bacterium
GTCGCCGCGTACAACAGATCGACGCCGGCATCGGCCAGAGCCTGCGCCTGCTCGCGATGGTACGTTTCCGCTTCGGCGGCTCCGAGCCCATGAGTCGGGTCGTACCCATCGGTGGCCGGGCCGATCACGCCCGCGATGATCGCGCGCGCGCCGGTTTGGGCGATCACGTCGCGAATGAGCGCAACGGCTTCGCGATTGTACCGCATGACGTCGGTCGTCCAGTTTCGGCTCGCGCGCCACGTCGGCGTACCGAGTTGGATCGGCAGATCGAATCGCGCGGCGACCTCCGCATAGCTGCGATAGATCTGCGTGAGAATCGCGCGCCCTTCCGTGTCGTCGAGCAACTCGAAGGCGCAAAAATCGCGCAACGGGCGATGAAACTCGTAGATGATGCGCGTCTCGATGCCGCCATCGGCGAGCACGAGCGGCTCTCTAAAGAGCGTAATCACCCAACGAGTTCGCGGGTTTCGTGCGCGGCCGGCGCATTCGGATAGGTGCCGGTTAAGCAGCCCAGGCACATTTCGCCGTGCTCGCGTCCGGTCGAAGCCACGAGCCCGGAGAGGCTGAGGTAGCCGAGCGAATCGGCGCCCGTCTTCTCGCGAATCTGTTCGATCGTATAGTTCGCCGCGATCAGCTCGTCGTACGTCGCCATGTCGACGCCGAGATAACACGGGTGTTTGATCGGCGGCGAGGTGATGCGCAGATGGACCTCTTTCGCGCCCGATTCGCGCAACAGCGCGACGATGCGGGGCGTGGTCGTGCCGCGGACGATCGAGTCGTCCACGACGATCACGCGCTGCCCGCGCAGATTCTCCACGACGGGATTGAACTTCAATTGCACGCCGCGCGAGCGCATTTTCTGGTCCGGACTGATAAACGTTCGTCCGATGTAGCGGTTCTTGATGAGGCCCTCGACGTACGGCAGGTCGGCTTCGGCCGCGTAACCGATCCCGCCGGGGACGGCCGAATCCGGCACCGCCATCACCACGTCCGCTTCTACCGGATGCTCCTTGGCAAGCTGACGCCCCATCGCATAACGCGCCATGTAAATCGAGCGACCGTTCAACGTCGAGTCCGGGCGCGCAAAATAGATATATTCGAACATGCACAGCGCCGGTTTGGCCGTCTGGTTGGGCCCGCGATGCGATTCCAGCCCGGCGGCGGTAATACGAATCACTTCGCCCGCTTCGATTTCGCGCACGTACTGCGCACCGACCGTCGCAAGCGCGCACGATTCCGATGCGACCACGTAGCCGCCGTCTCCGTAGGTTCCCAAACAGAGCGGACGCACGCCCCACGGGTCGCGAAACGCATACAATTCGTCTTTGGTGATGAGGACGACCGAGTATGCGCCTTGCGCCACGCCGAGAACGTGTTGGATGCGCTCGAGCATCGATCCGGGTGCCTCGACCAAGACCTTGGCCATGACCTCGGAGTCGGAGCTGGCAAGCAAGGTGGTGGTCGGTGCGAGCGACTCGCGCAAATCGTCGGTATTGGTGAGGTTGCCGTTGTGTACGAACGCGAAATCGCCGATTTCGGTTCGCTCCAGCAGCGGCTGCGCGTTGACCACCATCGAGGAGCCCGTCGTCGAATAGCGGGTGTGGCCGACGGCGATATGCCCTGAGAGAGCCCCCAGGCTCTCCTCGTCGAAGATCGCGCCGATCAGGCCCATCTCTTTGTGCGAGCGGATCGTCCCGCCGTCGGCGGCGGCGATGCCGGCCGACTCTTGCCCGCGGTGCTGTAGCGCGTACAACGCAAAGTAGGCAAGACGCGCGGCCTCACGGCCCGGCGCATAGACTCCCGATATCCCGCACATGCTGTAGCTCTGATTCTAACAGGTGGCGGCCTCTTCCGGCCTGCCTTTAGTCGTTCGAGCGTCTCCCCCCGAAAATTTGGAGCAGCGCGAGAAAAATATTGATGATGTCCAGGTAGATGCTTACGGCCATCATAACGGGCGAAATGCCGTCACCGCCGGCGCGAATCCGGGCGAAATCGATCAGCACGAAGCCCGTAAAGATCACCAGCGTAATCCACGAGTAGACCGTGGGAGAGACGAAATGGAGGAAGATACTGACGATGCCCACCACCACCAGGCCCATGAGCGCGATCATGAAGATGCCCTGGAAGCGGCGTAAATCCAGGCCCGTCGCGTAGACGATCGCGGCCAACGCGAACATGCCCAAGCCGGTCGTAAGCGCCGCGTTGAACACGATGGTGTGGCCGCCGGCGAGATTCAGATAGTGCTCGATCGTCGGCGAGATGCCGACGCCTTCGAGAAACGCGAACACGTAGAACAGCAGCAGGGCGAGGCCGGGATTGCCCTGCACCGCCGACATGACGAAAAGCAGAACGAGCCCGCCGATCAGGGCGAACATCCCGATGCCGAACGGCACGGTGGGGAAGAGCACCACGGAGAGCGCCGTCACGCACAGGCCGACGGCGGTGATGCCCAAGACCTGAGCGAGAAGCGATTGGGTGGCCGCTCGGGCGGCCGGTTGCTGCATCTGATAAGCCATCGTACTTCTTGATAACCTCCGTCGCGGCTCCAAGTTACACCCGCAGCGCCGTGGCCCTTGCATCGAACACCTGTTCGCTGTATCCTTGCGAGATGCGCGCCGTCACGCTCCTAGAGCAGGCAGGCAACCCGGTGGCCGGTAACGAGGTCGTCGAAGCGCCGGCCAAGTCGCTCCTCAACCGGGTCGACGGCATGCCCTTTGCGTGGTCGATCAACTGCTATCGCGGGTGCTTCCACCAATGCGTGTTCTGCTACGCTCGCCGCACGCACGCATATCTCAATATCGACGGCGTGACGGATTGGGGCAGCAAGATCCACGTAAAGACGAACGCGCCCTCCGTGCTCCGCGCCGAACTCGCGAAGCGCTCGTGGCGCCACGAGACCGTCGCGATCGGGACGGTGACCGACCCCTACCAGCCCCTGGAAGGCCGTTACAAACTCACGCGCGGCGTCCTCGAGGCGCTGCGCGATTATCACACCCCCGCCGCGTTGATAACGCGCTCCCCTTTGGTGGTCCGTGACATCGACGTCCTGCAGCAGCTCGCTCGTGTCGCCGGCGTAAGCGTCTCGGTGAGCATTGCCACGTTGGACGAGGCGCTAGCCCGGGAGATCGAACCGACCGTCGCGCCGCCCCGCCAGCGCCTTCGCGCGGTCAGGATGCTCGCCGAGGCCGGGATTACAGTACACGTCGCGCTAGCGCCGATTCTCCCGCTCATCACCGATTCGCCCGAAAACATCGCGGCCGTCGTACGCGCGGCGCGAGAGGCCGGTGCTTCCAAGGTCTGGCACAACACGCTCTATCTGCACGAGGTCACGCGCGACGCATTTTTCGGTTATCTGCGCGAACGGCGCCCGGAACTGCTCGCAGAATACGCCTCGCTCTACCGCGGCAAATACGCGCCGGCCCACGTCGCTTCCGGCGTCGATCGACGAGTACGAGAAGCGCTCCGCTCCTCGCCCCGTCCGCACGTGGCGCCGATCCAAACCCGCGCGCCCGCGCAAATCAGCTTCTTCGACGAACGCTAACCGATCAAGAATCCGCCGTCGACGACGAGCGTCTGCCCGGTGATATAGCTCGCGGCATCGCTCGCGAGAAACAGCACGCATGCGGCGACGTCCTCCGGCGTTCCCACGCGGCCGAGAATCGTGCGTTTGCCGAACACCTCGGTCGCCGTAGCGCCTCCCTCCTTCGAGAACGCTGCGGCGCCCTCGGTTGCGATCATTCCCGGGAGCACGGCGTTCACGGTGATCGCATCGGGGCCGAACTCCAGCGCGGCGCTGCGCGTGAGCATGTTGACGCCGCCCTTGCTCGCGTCGTAGTGCGCGAGCCCCGGCATCGACGGATGGAGCGAATCGATCGACGAGATATTGATGATGCGCCCGCCCTTGGCTTGTTTGCGCATGTGAAGCGCGGCTTCACGCAAGCATAGAAATGTGCCCCTCAGGTTGATGTCCTGCACGCGTTCCCACTCGGCGAGCGTCATCTCCGCGATGAGTCTCCTCGGGAAGATCCCCGCGTCGTTCACCAAGATATCGACCCGCTCGAAGCGCTCAAGCGCACCGTCGATCATCGCCTTGACGCTCGCTTCGTCGCTCACGTCGGTTTCGATCGAAGCGCTCCGGCGCCCGGCGGCGTTGAGTTCGTCCGCCACACGTCGTCCCGCCACCGGATCGCGATCGGCGATCACCACGTCTGCCCCCGCACGCGCAAAATACCGGGCGATCCCGTGGCCGATTCCCGAACCGGCTCCCGTTACGATCGCGACTTTTCCGTCGAGCCCGAATAGCTCCGTCAGGAATGGAAGCCTGGCCGGTGCCTCGATCCTCGTTGTCGTCCCCCTGTAGCCGCGTTTCAGCGTAGCCGCGAATTGAGAACGGTTGATGAAATCGCCAGGAACGCCCCTGCTTCCATACCCTGGGTGGGGCCTCGCCGTGGGGTCTTAGAGTTTGCCGATATCGGTGCGGTAGCTCAGGTCCTTGGACCCGAGGCGCGTGGCCAGAACGCCGACCGCTTCGTACGCTCGCTCGCGCGCTTCATGGAGATCCTCGCCATCCGCCGTGACCGTTAGAACGCGGCCGCCGGCCGCCATGACGCGCCCGTTGGCAGCCTGGGTGGAACCCCAAAAGGCCTGACTGCCTTCGGGCAGCGAGATATCCGGGTCGAGGCCGGCAATCGGCGTGCTGACGCGCGGATACTCGCTGGTCGCGAGCACCACGCCGACGCACGATTGGCCGCCGACGCTCGCCAGCGAGAGATCCATCGCACCGTCTGCTGCCGATTTTAGCAGCGCGGCGAAATCGCCCGAGATGCGCGGCATCAAGACTTGCGTCTCCGGGTCACCGAAGCGCGCGTTGAACTCGATGACGAACGGCCCGCTCTTCGTCCACATGATGCCGCAGTAGAGGATGCCGACATACTCTTCGCCCTCGGCCAGAAGCCCACGGAGCACGGGCGCGAGAATGCGCTCGCGCACCTGGTCGAACATGTCGTCCGGAAAACCGAGCGGCGGCGAATACGCGCCCATGCCTCCGGTATTGGGCCCCGTATCGCCGTCGCCCGCGCGCTTGTAGTCGCAGGCTGCGGCGATCGGCAGCATCGCGCGGCCGTCGGCAAGCGCAAAGACGCTCACTTCGCGTCCTTCGAGTTTGGCTTCCAAGAGAACGTCGTTACCGCCCCCCGGCACTTTATTGCCGCCATACCAATCGCCGAGGACCGCCCGGGCGGACGCGACGTCGTCGCACACGACCACGCCCTTGCCGGCGGCGAGGCCGTCGGCTTTGATCACGACGCCGCCCTTCCAGTTCTCAAGCGCTTTGAGCGCACCGTCGAGCGAGTGGACGATTGCGGCGCGCGCGGTCGGCACGCCGTGCCGTTCCATGAAACGCTTGGCGAAGGTCTTGCTCGATTCGAGCCGCCCACCCGAACGATTCGGCCCGAAAACGGCGATCTTCGCTTCGCGCAAGCGGTCGCCGACGCCGGCGGCGATGGCCGTCTCCGGGCCCAGCACCACGAGGTCGATACGTTCTTGGATGCAGCGCTCCACGATGGCTTTGCCATCGGTAGGGGCGATATTCCAATTCTCGCCGCGCGTCGACGTCCCGGCGTTCCCGGGGGCGGTAAAGAGCGCTTCGCAGGATGGCGACTGCGCGATGCGCCACGATAGCGCATCCTCGCGCGCGCCGTTACCAACAATGAGTATTCGCATGGCTATTCAATTTTCTACCGGCTACGCCGGTGTTATTCCCACTCGACCGTGGATGGAGGTTTGGACGTGATATCGTATGCGACGCGATTGACGCCGCGAACCTCATTGACGATGCGCGTCGAGATGCGTTCCAGCAGATCGTGCGGCAAGCGTGCCCAGTCGGCCGTCATGCCGTCTTCGCTGGTGATCGCCCGGACCGCGACCAAATTGGCGTAGGTGCGGCCGTCGCCCATCACGCCGACGCTCTTGACCGGCGTAAGCACGGCGAAGTACTGCCACGGGTGCGGTTCGAGCGTTGCGCCGTCGATCTCGGCCCGCACGATCGCATCGGCTTCGCGCACCACGTCGAGCCGCTCTGGCGTGATATCGCCGATGATGCGCACCGCCAGGCCCGGCCCCGGGAAGGGCTGTCGCGCCACGATATGTTCGGGCAAACCGAGTACGCGCCCGAGGGCGCGCACTTCGTCCTTAAACAAGGCGCGCAAAGGCTCGATCAGCGCGAAGTCCATGTGTTCGGGCAGGCCGCCGACGTTGTGATGCGATTTGATCTTGTGCCCGGCTTTGCTATCGGGCGTCTTCGATTCGATCACGTCCGGGTAGAGCGTTCCCTGCACCAAATACTTCACGCCCGGGATTTTCGCCGCTTCTTCTTCAAAGACGCGAATGAATTCGTGGCCGATGATGATGCGCTTCTGCTCCGGATCCTCGACGTTCGCGAGTTTGCCGAGAAAGCGTTCCTTCGCATCGACGACGACCACGTTGAGGTGCAGCACGTCGCGGAACGCGGCTGTCACTTCGGGCGCTTCGTTTTTGCGCAAGAGTCCGTGGTCGACGAAGATGCAGGTGAGTTGTTCGCCGATCGCGCGCGCGACCAGCGTGGCCGCTACCGCGGAATCGACGCCTCCCGAAAGCGCGCAAATCACGCGATCGTTGCCGACGCGTTCGCGTATCTGCGCGATCGCTCCATCGACGAAATTCTCCATTTTCCAGTCGGCGGAGAGCGCCGCGATATCGTGCAGAAAATTCCGTAACATCTGCGTGCCGAACTGCGTGTGGACGACTTCGGGGTGGAACTGCACGCCGTAGAGTTTGCGTTGCGCATCCCCCATCGCGGCGACGTTGCAGCGCGGCGTGCGAGCCAACGCTTCGAACCCGCCCGGAAGCTTGACCACGGAATCGCCGTGCGACATCCACAC
>DAHUXY010000066.1 GCA_027315505.1 Vulcanimicrobiota bacterium
CTCTCCGCAACGCTCGCTGCGTTTGCAGCGCTCGCGTTGCCCGTCGCCGCGCAAGCGGCGAGTTTCGTGCACGACGGCGCGAATATGCTCTCGCCGACGGCGGCCGCGCGGCTCGACCGGAGTTTGAGCGCGTTTAACGCCGAGACCGGAAAACAGGTCGTGGTCGTCACCGTTCCTTCGCTCGGCGGCACCGGGCTCCACGCCGCGGCGCAGCAAGCGTTTTCGCAGTATGCCGTCAACGGCGTGATGATCTTCGTCGCGATGGCCGAGCATAAAGATATCATCGTGCCCGACGCCGCCGGCGTCCGCGCGGGCTGGTTTACGCCATCGATCGTTGCGCCGATTCGGCAAGCGATGGAAGCACAATTTAAGGCAGCCGATTTTAACGGCGGCATCACCGATGCGGCGGGAACGCTCGTCGGGATCTATCGTTCGCACCTCGGCTCGCTGCAAAACGCGAATGCACCCGCGCGTTCCTACGGCGTGCCTGCGACGGTACCCGCAGCGGGTATCGCTTCACCGGTACAACACCGGAAAGGACCGAACGTCGTGTTTTGGTTGATCGTCTTTATCGTCGGCTTTCTCGTCTTGCGTTCGATTATGCGCGCCTCGGCGCAGCGCCCGCCCTACGGCCCGATGGCCGGCGGCCCGCCCGCGGGCCCGGTCGCTCCAACCGGCGGCGCCCCAATGGGGCAGCCGATGGGCTACGGCGGGGGCGGCATGATGGGCGGCGGCTTTCTCAGCGGCCTGCTCGGTGGGCTCGGCGGCGCGTGGCTGGGGAACCAGCTCTTCGGCGGCGGCGGCATGATGGGTGGGGGCGGCATGATGGGCGGTGGCCCCAACATCGCCGACGCCTCGCAGATGGGTGCACCCGACGCGGGCGGCTGGGGCGGCGATGCCGGCCAGGCCGATATGGGCGGCGCGAGCAGCGGTGATTTCGGCGGCGGCGGCTTCGGCGATATGGGCGGCGGCGGCTTCGGCGGCGGCGACATGGGCGGGGGCGGCGACTCCGGCGGCTGGTAGTAGCGCGGGGGGGCGCGCGCGCTCACGCAGAATGCGCCCCCCATGCGACGTTTCATACTTTGCGCGCTTGCGCTGGCGCTCTTCGCGCCCTCGATCCCGCTCCCGGCGAAGGCCGCCGGGCAGATGCTCGCCTCGGTTCCTCAGTCCGCTTTCGGCGGGCTCGCTTGGCGTGAGGTCGGGCCGCTTCGCGGCGGTCGTGCGGTCGCCGTCACCGGCGTTCCGGGGCAGCCGAACCACTATTATTTCGGCGCGGTAGACGGCGGCGTCTGGGAGACCGAGAATGCCGGCCGCACCTGGACGCCGATCTTCGATAAAGAGAGTATCGGATCGATCGGAGCGATTGCGGTCGCGCCGAGTGCGGTGCGAACGATCTACGTCGGTACCGGCGAGCCCGATATGCGCAGCGATATCGGCTACGGCAACGGAATGTACGTCTCGCACGACGGCGGCAAAACGTGGGCGCATATAGGTCTGCGCGATACACGGCAGATCGCCGCAATCGTCGTCGACCCGCAGAATGCAAACGTCGTTTACGTCGCGGCGCTCGGGCACGCATACGGGCCGAATGCCGAGCGCGGCGTTTTCAAGAGCGTCGACGGCGGAAAAACCTGGCAAAAAATTCTCTATAAAAACGAGAACACCGGGGCGATCTCGCTCTCGATGGATCCGCAGAATCCGCAGGTGCTCTACGCGGCGCTCTGGCAGACGCGGCGCCCGCCGTGGAACGTCTATCCGCCGAGCAACGGCCCCGGTTCGGGGCTCTACAAAAGCACCGACGGCGGCGCGCATTGGACGCAGTTACGCGCCGGGCTTCCGAGCACCGTCGGGCGCATCGGCGTCGCGGTCGCGCCGAGCGATCCGCAGATCGTCTACGCGCGGGTCGATAGCGATCGCGCGCACGGCGGCATCTATCGTTCTAACGACGGCGGCGCACATTGGTTGAAGACCGACGGCGACATCCGTATCTGGAAACGCGGATGGTACTTCGGCGAGCTCGCAGTCGACCCGAAGAACCCCGATACGCTCTACACGATGGATACCTCGACCTATCGCTCGACCGACGGCGGCAAAACCTTCATCGCGATCAAAGGGCAGCCCGGCGGCGACGATTATCACCAACTCTGGATCTATCCGCAGGATCCCACGCACATGGTGCTCGGCGGCGACCAAGGCGTCGTCGTTACCGTCGATAATGCGAAGACGTGGAGCTCGTGGTATAACCAACCGACAGCGCAGGTCTACCACATTAGCGTCGACAACGCATTCCCTTATCATATTTACGGGTCACAACAAGATTCCGGCGCGTTCTCGTTATTGAGCCGCAGTAAATACGCACATCTCAGCATGCGCGATTGGCAGCCGGTCGATGCGGGAAGCGAGAGCGGTTGGCTCATTCCCGATCCGCGCAAGATCGGGCGCGTCATCGCCGCGGCGCCGAGCGTCCTCGCTCCGCCGACGATCGAAGATACGACGACGGGTTGGGAGCAAAACGTCGATCCCGAGGCGGCGCATCCGCATCATTTTTGGCGCTACACGTGGACGTTGCCGCTCGCGCTCTCGAGCGTCGACCATCGTACGCTTTATTTCGGGACGCAACGAATTTTCCGCACGCGGAATTTCGGCTACAGCTGGCAGATCGTCAGCCCCGATCTTACCCGCGCGCACGGGGACGACCACCCCGCCAACCTCGACCCGGCGACGCTCGCCGATAATATCGGGCTCACGCGGCGCGGCGTCGTCTACGCCATCGCGCCCTCGCCGATCCGCGCGAATATCGTCTGGGCGGGAACCGACGATGGGCAGATTTGGATAACGACCGACGGCTGCAAACACTGGCGAAACGTCACGCCGAAGGCGCTGACGCCGTGGAGCAAAGTCGGCATCATCGCGGCGTCGCACTTCAACCCGCAGGTTGCGTACGTTGCAGTCGATCGCCATCGGCTCGACGATCTCACGCCGTATATCTATCGCACCGCCGACGGCGGCAAGCAGTGGACGAAGATCGTCAACGGAATTCCGCCGCACGATTTCGTGAACGTGGTTCGCGAAGATCCGCACCGCCCCGGCCTGCTCTACGCCGGTACCGAGCGCGGTATGTTTATATCGTTCGATAACGGGAATCGTTGGGAATCGTTTCAGCGGAATCTTCCGGTGACCTCGGTTCGCGATATCGTCGTCAAGCACGGCGATATCATCATCGCTACGCACGGTCGCGGCGTCTACATCATGGACGACGTTGCGCGCCTGCGGCAAATTTCTGCTGCGAGTCTGAACGCACAGGCATATCTTTATACGCCGGCGGTTTCCTATCGCTTGAAACCGTACAACGACGAAGAGACGCCGATTCCATACGATGAGGCCCAACTCGACAACCCGACCTACGGCATGTTGATCGATTACGCGATCGGGAAGCAACCGACAACGCCGGTCGTTCTTGAAATTCGCGACGCGAAGGGAACGGTGTTACGGCGCTGGAGTTCGAGCCAGCACGTGACGGCGCCGAACCCGCAGAAGGTCGACATCCCGGCGTATTGGCTGCGCGCCATGCCGCTTCCGGGAATCTCAGTCGGAACGCACCGTTTTGCTTGGGATCTCCGCGCGGGAAGCCCGGGTGGGCCGATGGTTCCGCCGGGCACCTACCGCGTGGTGCTGAAGGTCGACGGAAAGACGTATGCACGAAATGCGACGTTGTTGCGCGATCCGCGCACGCATACCAGCAATGCGGAACTGCGCGCGCAGTTTGCCTTCGCGCAAACGCTCGAAGCGACGATCCATCGCATCCGCGTCGCGCAATATGCAGCGCAGCGTCTTCTCGATGGCGGCAAGCTCGATGTTGCTTCAAAACACGAGTTGCTAACGAAGGTAATCGGCGTTCCGCCGAAATCGAGCCCGGATGATTCGATCGGGAAAGCCTCGCTCGATTTCTCGAGCCTTGGTTTCTTGGCGAATGCGTACGGCGCGCTGGCATCGGCGGTGGAATCGGGGCAAGGAACCTTCGCGGCGGCGCCGCGCAACGCACCCGACCCCGGGATCACGGCGACCATGCAGACGGCAAAACGCAAACTCGACGCGATCCTCGCCAAGACGTTGGCGCGGCTCGCTTCGCTCGAACGGGGGCACTAACGCGGCGCCTCTGGGCGCCGCCATCTCCTCCCGAGTAGCGGGTTGTCATCCCGAGTAGCGCGCAGCGCGTATCGAGGGATGCGCGTCTTGCGCCTCGATACGCTGCCTTCGGCAGCTACTCGGCGTGACAGCGCTACTCGGCGTGACAGCGCAACCGAATGCGCGAGCGGAGCCTGCGTGCACCCGACGAGCGC
>DAHUXY010000067.1 GCA_027315505.1 Vulcanimicrobiota bacterium
ATCGCCATTGCGCAGGCGTTGGGTGCGCCGGACCGCATCGTCTTCATAGGCACGGCCGACCGGCTTGAGGCCACGATCGTCCCCGAGGCCGGCTATCGGCTTTGCACCGTGCGGAGCCGCCCGCTGGTGCGCAGACTCTCGTTCGAACTGCTGCGCACGCTGCTCGCGAACGCGCGTGGAGCGTGGCAGAGCGCCCGTTTGCTCGCCCGCTTGAAACCGCAGCTCGTCATCGCGACCGGCGGCTACGTCTGCTTCCCCGTCGTGCTGGCGGCCCGGTGGCTGCGCGCCGTGGGGCGCATCCACGCGCCCATCGCGCTCCTCGAACCCAACGCTCGCCCGGGGCTTACCAACCGGCTGCTGGCTCCGCTGGTCGATGAAGTGTGGGGTGCGTTTCGCGAAGCCGATCCACGGTTTGCGGGCAAATACGTGCATACCGGCATCCCCGTGCGCGCTTCGCTCACGCGCCTGCCGCAACGCGAAGCGGCGCTTTCGCGCCTCGGCCTCTCGCCCGGCCGCAAAACGCTGCTTGCGATGGGCGGCAGCCAAGGAGCGCGTACCATCAACGACGCGCTTGCCGGCCTGATTGCCAGGCACGAGCTTCCGTCGGATTGGCAGCTGATTCACGTAACGGGCGAGCGCGAGTACGATCGCGTTCGCGCCGCGTTCGGCGCCGGCTCGAGCGCGGCGGTGCGCCCCTACCTCACCGACATGGCCGATGCCTACGCCGCCGCCGACCTCGTGCTCGCCCGGGCAGGCGCTTCGACGCTCGGCGAGCTGATGGCCGTCGGGCTGCCCTCCATCCTCGTCCCGTATCCGCACGCCGCCGACGACCATCAGACGCGCAATGCGGAAGTCTTCGTTGCGGCCGGCGCCGCCATCCTGATGACCGATCGGGAACTAGCCGCCGGGCAGCTTGCGGCAACGCTCGCACGCGCGATCGCGCCCGAACGCTTGCGCGCGATGCGCGCCGCTGCGCTCGGCTTGCAAAATGGTTCACCGATTGCGACGATTCTCGCCCGGATAGATGCGCTCGCGGCGCGAAAGACGCTCGGGTAATGGAGACGGCGAGCTGGCATTTTATCGGTATTGGCGGGATCGGCATGAGCGCGATCGCGCGCATTTTGCTGGCGCGCGGCCAGAGCGTGAGCGGCTCCGATATGAAGGCCACCCCGCTGCTCGAACAGTTGCGCCAAGAGGGCGCACTCGTCACCATCGGCCACGACGCGCTGAATATCGCCGGCGCGACCACCGTCGTCGTCAGCTCGGCGATCGATCGTCGCAACCCAGAGTACGTTGCGGCGCAGCGTTCCGGCATCCCGATCCTGCACCGCGGCGAGATGCTCGCGCGGCTCGTGCGCGAACGGCGTGGCATCGCGATCTGCGGTACGCACGGAAAAACCACGACCACCGCCATGGCGCACGCGGTGCTGCGCGCCGGCGATATCGATGCGAGCCTGGTGCTCGGGGGCATCGACGGCACGCTCGCCACGAACGCGCACGACGGAGCCTCACCGTGGTTCGTCACCGAGGCCGACGAATCGGACGGGTCCTTCGCATTGCTCGAGCCGGCGATGGCCGTGCTGAACAACATCGAGAACGACCACTTGCAGAGCGACGACGAGTTGCCGCATTTAGTGCGCGCCTTCGAGGCCTTTCTTGCGAAGCTGCCCGAGGACGGCGCCGCCATCGTCGGCGTCGATAACACGCTCGCTACGTCGTTGGTGGAAAGCCCTCGCCGCTCGCGCACGATCACGTTTGGGTTCGGCCCGCGGGCCGACGTGCGCGCGGTGAATTTACGGTTCGACGGTTTGGGCGCGACGTTCGATGCGATCGTGCGCGGCGTGTGCCTCGGCACGGTCGAGATGCAGGTCCCCGGAGAAATCAACGTGCAGAACGCGCTTGCGGCCATTGCGGTGGCGCGCGAACTCGAAGTGCCGTTCTCGCGCATCGCCGAAGGATTGCGCGCGTTCCGCGGGGTTCGCCGGCGCTTCGATATACTGGCGCGGAGCGATCGCATGATGGTGGTGGACGATTACGCCCACCATCCCACCGCGGTCCGCGCGACGATCGCGGCCGCGCGCCAATACCATCGGGGGCCGGTGGTTGTGGCGTTCCAACCCCACCGCTATTCGCGCACGGCGTTTCTGGCGCGCGATTTTGCGGATTCGTTGCGCGGGGCCGACCGCGTCTACCTCGCCCCGGTTTACGCCGCATCCGAAGTGCCGATCCCGGGCGTGAGCGAACGATCGATCGGGGAGTTGCTCGGCGCGTTGGGGACGCGCGTAAGCTACGTCGCGCGCGTGGACGATTTGGAAGAGCGCATTTTCGACGAGGCGCCGGCCGGTTCGCTCGTGCTCATGCTCGGAGCCGGTAACATCACCGAAATCGCAGCCCGCTTGGCGCAGCGCGTCAACGGCGTGGGCGCGCCGGCGTGAGCGCAACCACCGCGTCGGCCACGGCGAGTTTGCTCGCGGATGGTGACCGCCAAGCGCTGCCAGCGATATTGGGCGTGCGCGCGCGCTTCGACGAATCGCTCGCGCCGTTCACTTCTTGGAAAATCGGCGGCCCGGCCGATGCGCTCGTGCAGTGCCATAGCGAGGCCGACGTAGCGGCGGTGATGCGCCTGTGCTTCGCGCGCAAACTCCCGTGGTTCGTGCTCGGGAGCGGCAGCAATCTCTTGGTCGGCGACGGCGGCATGCGCGGTATCGTCATTCGGCTCGGCGGCGCGTTCGCCGAGGTTACCGTTAACGTCGAGGCCGGTGCCGTCTTCGTGCAAGCGGGGGCGTCGGCCGGCATGGCCGCGATGACCGCAAAAGCCGCTTCGGCGGGCGCGCTGGGCGTCGGATCGCTGGCCGGTATTCCCGGCACCGCCGGTGGTTCGCTCCGCATGAACGCGGGCACCGATCGCGAGATGGGCGATTTCGTCCACGAGGTGTGGGTGCAGTCGCCCAGCCGGCCCGAACCGCATGCGGTCTCGGTGCAGTATTACTATCGCCACACCACGCTCGCTCGCGACGCGATCGTCTCCCGCGTGACGTTGCGCTTCGAGCGCGGCGACGTCGCGGCGGTACGCGAAGAGATGCAGCAACGCTTGGTGCGTCGCAAGAGCACGCAGCCGATCGCGCTCCCCAACGCGGGTTCGTGCTTCCGCAATCCGCCCGGCGATAAAGCGGCCCGGCTCATCGAGGCGGCCGGCGCCAAGGGGTGGCGCGCCGGTGGTGCGGAAGTATCCCCGCTCCACGCGAATTTTATCAACAACACCGGCGGCGCGAGCGCGAAGGACGTAGCGACGTTGCTGGCCCGCGTACGGCGCGCCGTCAACGATCGATTCGGCGTGGAATTGCAGTTGGAAGTGCACTTGGTAGGGGTTTTTGTGGATCGTGAAGAGGAGTAAGGCGCGATATGGGTTACGATAGCGCGAACGTGAAGATCCGCGAAGCCAAAGTGGCGGTCGTCATGGGCGGCTCGAGTTCCGAGCGCGAGGTCTCGATCCAGAGCGGGTCGGGCGTGATGCGCGCGCTCCAGTCGCTCGGATACGAGGCGCACTCGCTGGACTACGACGCGCGCTTTATCGATGCGCTGCGCGAGATCAAACCCGACGTGGTCTTCAACGCATTGCACGGCCCCGGCGGCGAAGACGGCCAAATTCAAGCCATCCTCGAGTACGTCGGCGTCCCCTACACCGGGTCCGGCGTCGAAGCGTCGGCACTCGCGATGGATAAGCATCTCACGAAAAAATTGCTGGCCGCCGAAGGCCTGCCGACCGCAGCCTGGGATTTGTTCGATCTCTCGGGCGGGACGCTGCCGCTGCTGCCGGGAGTCCTCGATCTGCCGCTGGTGGTGAAACCGCGCTTTGAGGGCTCGTCGGTCGGCGTGCAGATCGTTACCACGCACGAGCAGTGGACCAATGCAATGATCGGAGCCGCGCGCAACTACGCGCAGATCATGGCCGAGGAGTTCTTGGCGGGGCGCGAGTTTACGTGCGTGGTCCTCGGCGAGGAAGCGTTGCCGGTCATCGAAATCCTGGCGAACGGCGGTGAGTTCTACACCTACGACGCGAAATATCAACCCGGCGGGAGCACGCATATCGTGCCCGCGCAGATCGCCGAAGATTTAGCCGCGCGCCTGCAAATGCTCGCGCTCTCGGTGCACCGGCTACTGGGCTTGCGCGACTACTCGCGCACCGACTTCATCGTCAGCCCGGAAGGGCGGCCGTACATCCTGGAAGTGAATACGCTGCCCGGCCTCACCCCGACGAGCCTCGTCCCCGACGCATGTGCCGCGATCGGCATTTCTTACGAAGCGCTGATCGAACGGCTCATCGGATACGCGCTCGCGCGCACCGACGTTCGCCAGACCGCTTAACGCCGCTCTCTGGAACGCTACTGCAGAAAGGCGTCGCAGTCGTCGTACTCGAGCATTTCGAGGAGCGACGTTTCGGGCGGGAGCTTCTGCGTGATCGGATACTTGGCGACGAAGCTTTCGTTGTCGAGACGATCGGCGATACGCAGGCTCGCGAAGGCTTCGTTGATGGCGGGGTACTTCGACGCGTCGCTATTGGCGTGCACGAATGCGACCACGTCGTCCTCGGTCTCGGCCTTGGCGACCGCATCCAGGAGCGCGCTTTCGGCGATGCCGAGCTCGCCGAGCAGCCGGGTGCTGAAGCCTGGGATTTGGTAGGCCCCGAGGTCTCCGCCGGGCAGCGATGCGCGGAATTTATCGATGGTTCGGGCGAGCATCAGCAGGCCGCCGAGCTTCTCTTGGGGGCTCCGGGGCGGGCTCTTGGTAAGGTTCAGAGGCTTCATGCGGGGGAAGTTTACCGTCGGAGCGTCACGTTCTTGCACGTTTTCGCCGTCGTGCAACAAAAGTAGCATTCCCCGCCAGTACTGATAGCGGGTATCATGGTAGGGAGGCTCGCGCCTTGCGACCCTCAAAATTATCGAATGCTGCCTAACTAATCGCGGGGGATATGCCCGCTGGAGGAATGCTTGTCTACCACCGGTTTGGTCGTCGATCGTGGGCTCGAAGGTGTGGTTGTCGGTTCCACCGTCCTGAGTAATGTCGAAGGGACGATCGGTCGTCTCACCTACCGCGGCTACGATATGGACGATCTCGCCCCGAACGTGTCGTTCGAAGAAGTCGTGCACTTGCTCTTGTACGGTCACCTTCCGACGCGGGATGAGTTGGACGCGCTCAAGCACGAACTCGCATCCCGGCGGGCGCTGCCCGAGCCGCTCGTCGCTGCGATGCAGAGCGTGCCGAAGACGGCCTGGCCCATGGACGTGCTGCGCACGATCGTCAGCGGGCTCGCGCTCTTCTCCCCGGCGAACAACAAGGGCGAGCACGTCTCCGATATTCACGCCGCGATCGAACTGGTCGCCAAGATGACGACGATTCTGGCGTCGTGGGATCGCATTCGCCGCGGGCTCGAACCGGTCGAGCCGCGCGCGGATCTTTCGCACGCCGCCAATTTCCTCTATATGCGCACCGGCAAGATGCCCGCGCAAATCGAAGAGGCGGCGGTCAACACCTATCTGGTGCTGCTGGCCGACCACTCGTACAACGCATCGACATTCGCGGCCCGCGTGACCGCGTCGACGCGCGCCGACCTCTACGCGTCGGTTACCTCGGCGCTCGCCACCCTCAACGGCGATCTGCACGGCGGCGCCGCCAGCGCCTCGTACAATAATTTGGTCGCGATCGGATCGCCCGCTCGCGCCGAGGCGTTCGTACGCGACGAACTGGCCAAGGGGCATCGCATCATGGGGATGGGGCATCGCGAATATCGCGTCCGCGATCCGCGCGCGCGCCATCTTGAAGCGATCGCGCAAAAGCTCAGCAACTATCGCGGCGATACGAATTGGTACGCGATCGCGCGCTCGCTCGAAGACGCGAGCAACAAGGTGCTGCAAGAGGCCAAGCCGGATCGCAAGATCTACGCGAACGTCGATTTCTACACGGCTCCGGTGCTGGCGGATCTCGGGTTGCCGGGCGATGAGTTCACGTGCCTCTTTGCGTGCGGGCGCGTGGCCGGCTGGGGCGCCCACGCGCTCGAGCAACTCCACGACAATCGCCTCATTCGGCCGCAAGCCACCTATACGGGCCCGCCGCCGGGGCCGTTCATTCCGATCGAACAGCGCTCCGTAGCGCTGACCGGGACGTAACGGTGCCGGGCGGGGGGCGCATCGGCGCGGTCTCCCGCGCCACCAGCGAGACGACGATCGAGCTGACGATCGATCTTGACGGCGGCCCCGTCGAGGTCGCCTCAAGCGTCGATTTTCTCGATCATATGCTGACGGCGTTTGCCAAACACTCCGGCTGCGGGCTGCGCGTGAGCGCGGCCGGTGACGGCATGGATAACCACCACGTGATCGAGGATGTCGGCATCGCGCTCGGCAAGGCGATCCATCAGGCGCTCGGCGAAAAACGCGGAATCGAGCGGTTCGGGTCGGTGATGGTGCCGCTCGATGAGGCGCTCGTCGCCGCCAGCTTGGATATTTCCGGCCGGCCGTATCTGAATTTCCAGGTGCAGTTTCTGCGCGAGGATTTGGGCGCGTTGCCCACCGAGATGATCGGCGAATTCTTTCGCGCGGTCACCGACAACGCGAAAATCACGCTCCATCTCGTGCAGATGAACGGGCACGTCGCGCACCACGTGTGCGAGGCGTCCTTCAAAGCGTTCGCGCGCGCTTTCGCGCAGGCCAAGCGTGTTGGCCCTTCGGCCGATGTTCCATCGACCAAGGGCGTTATCGAGTAGCGTTTGCGTGCCTCGGAAGTCGTCGTCATCGACTATGGCGGTGGGAACCTCGGGTCGTTGCTGGCCGCGCTCGAACGCGAAGGCGTCGACTACACGGTAAGCGGCGATGCCGCGGCCGTGCGCGCGGCGCGCGCGACGATGTTTCCCGGCGATGGCGCGTTCGGTGCGACCATGGCGGCCCTGCGCGAGCGTGGCCTCGACGATGCGATTCGCGGGGCGATCGAGGACGAACGCCCGTTCCTGGGTATCTGCGTCGGCATGCAGATTCTCTTCGAGCGCTCGCTCGAGTTCGGTGCGGTGGATGGGTTGGGTATTCTACCCGGCTCGATCGAGCGTTTCAAAAACGCCCCCCGCATTCCGCATATGGGTTGGAACCGGCTGGAGACGGCGAGCGATCATCCCTTTGTTGCGGGGCTGGCCGACGGCGAGTACGCGTACTTCATGCACTCCTACCGGGCGGAGGTTGGGGCCGCGACGGCCGCGATCACCGAGCACGGCGAACGATTTTCGTCGGTGGTCGCGCAACGGAATGTGATGGGGACGCAGTTTCACCCCGAGAAGAGCCAATCGACCGGCGCGGCGCTGTTGCGCAACTTTTTAGCGATTGTCCGAGGAGAATGACGACCATGATGGTGATACCCGCGATCGACCTGCAGGCCGGTAAGTGCGTGCGTATGGAGCAAGGCGAGTTAGCCACCGCGACGGTCTACGACGAGGACCCCGTCGAACGGGCGAAAGCGTTCGTCGGCGCCGGCGCCAAACGCTTGCACGTGATCGATCTCGACGGAGCGTTCGGCTCGGGCGAGAACACGCAGGCGATCGCGCGCATCTGCAAAGCG
The DNA here is from genome assembly GCA_027315505.1 of Vulcanimicrobiota bacterium. Lineage (GTDB taxonomy): Bacteria > Vulcanimicrobiota > Vulcanimicrobiia > Vulcanimicrobiales > Vulcanimicrobiaceae > DAHUXY01. The sequence continues at coordinate 7,597 of DAHUXY010000067.1, forward strand.
GTCGACGTGCCGGTGCAGACGGGTGGCGGCATTCGCACGCTCGATCATGCGAAGGCGCGCCTCGATGCGGGCGCGGCGGCCGTCATTATCGGCACGATTTTAGTGGAGCAGGAACGCACCGCGCGAAATATCATCGCCGTGCTGGGCGATCGCGTGATTGCCGGCATCGACGCGCGTGGATCGTTCGTTGCGACGCGCGGCTGGAGCGAACGCACGCCCGTCGATCGCGATTCCTTGGTGAAGCGGGTCGCCCTGTGGGGCGTGACGCGCGTCATCTTCACCGAGATCGCGCGCGACGGTATGGGCGAGGGATACGATATCGATGCGTTGCGCGCGGTCTCAGCGGCTGCGGACGTGAAGATTACCGCGAGCGGCGGCGCGCGCAATTTGGCCGATCTGCAGTTGCTCGCCGCTCAGGCGCCGGCTGCGGTCGATGCGTGCATCGTGGGCAGCGCGCTCTACAAGGGAACGATGGATCTCGCCGAGGCGATCGCGGCCGTCAGCCGGTAAGGTAAACGCGGGTGAGTTCGCTCGGCAAGCGCGCGACGATTTCGTAGGCAATCGTCTCGGCCCACTGCGCCCAATCGTCCGCGGATACGTTCGCTTCGCCGTCGGTACCGATCAGCGTCACCGGCGTCTCCACGTGCGCGCGCGGCGCGTGGGTGATATCGACGAAGGTCATGTTCATGGCGATGCGTCCCACGATGGGGCACCGAACGCCGTCCACGGCAAACGCTCCGCGGTTGGAGAGCGCGCGTGGGATGCCGTCGGCATATCCGAGCGGCACGATGCCGATGCGCATCTCGCGCGGCGCATGGAACGTGTTGCCGTAGCCGACCGCGGCCCCCGCCGCGATCGTTCGCGTGACGACCAGCGAAGAACGATACGAGAGCGCCGGTTCGAGCACCAAGCCGTGCCCGGCCATTCCTTCGCGCGTCTGCGGCGAAGGCCAGAGGCCGTATAGCGCTATGCCGAAGCGCGTCATATCCAGGCGCGTCGCCGGCCACAGCATTGCGGCCGCCGAGGCTGCGATGTGTCGCACCGGCGTGAAATGTCGCGTGCTCAGCGCGGCATGCGCCTGAGCGCACGCGTGGTCGAATTGCTCGAGCTGAAACATCGTGTACGGGGAATCGATCTCTTCGGCTGCGGCGAGATGCGAGAAGATGCCGGCAATTTCGATATCGGCAATGCGCACGTAGTCTTCCACCGTGTCGGCGAGATCGCTCGGTTCGATGCCCAAGCGATTCAACCCGGTGTTAACTTTGACGTGGACGCGCGCGCGCCGCGCATGCTTGCGTGCCGCCGCCGCAAGGCGATGGGCGAAATGCTTGGTATCCCAGAGCGCCAATTCCAGCTTCGCATCGATGGCCGCTTCGAGTGCGTCGGGCGGGACGGGCCCCAGCACCAAGATGGGAACGCTGATGCCGGCCTCTCGCAGCGCGAGCGCTTCCTCGAAGGCATAGACGCACAGCTTCGTACCCAGCGCTTCCACGGCGAGCGCGGTTTGCACGGCACCGTGTCCGTAGGCGTTCGCCTTCACGACGAATGCGGCGTGGTTACGGCCTCCGACGAGCGCTGCCAGCGCGGTTGCGTTGCGACGCAGCGCCGGCAGCGAAATCTCGAGCCGTCCGATCATCGATCCATGCGTGCTACGACGAATGCGAGCGGCATGCCGAAGAAGATGACGTGCGCGCCGATCGCGTAGTTGAAGAATGCGGGCAGTGACGCCGGCCACACGAAGTTGTTGTCGCCCAGCAGCACGATTTCCATGAACATGTAGACGACGAAGCCGTAGATCGGCCCGGAAATGTACCAGCGCTCGTTCATATACGGGCGCGTCGATGCGAGGTAGGCGTAGCCGCCGGCCCAGCCGATCGCGACCAGCAGATGGATCAGAAGGCCGAGCCAGGCAAACGAAAGGCTGGTGAACGCTTGCTTGCCGATGACGGTTGAGGCGACCCACTGCCACGATTGCAGCAAGCTGCCGTGGGCGGGAAGGACGATGGTGGCCCAAAGGTAGGCCTCGATGAAGATCCCGGCGACGAGGCCGGCAACCAGAGCCTGGGTGATGATGGAGCCCCAGGGCAGGGCGCGAGAAGTAGCCATGAAGCCGATGCTTCGACCAGGCGTCCTATGGGCCTTGACGCCCGGGCCCGGCCTCCAGGTTTACGTTGTTCTAAGGATTAGCGCAGGGTTGGTTGGGTACTATGGGCCTATGATGGAACGCGAACCCTTGCGCGCTCGAACCGATATGGTGATCTGGGGCTCCTCGGGGCTGCTGGCGGCGGTCTTGGGGATAGGCTGCGCCTTCGTGCTTTGGCTGGCCCTGCGCGAGAGGGCGGCCATGCAGGTGCTCACCGCAGGGATCGTCGCGCTGGGCGTCGGCCTCGTGCTGATCGGGTTTGCCACCCCCCGCGCGCTCCCGCGCGTCTTCCTCATCGTCTTTGCGGTGGCCCTCGTGGCCGGCTTCGTGCTGGGCAGCCCCAGCTTCGCCCACCTCACCGCCTAAGCGCCTTCCAAACGGGTCCCCCGGGCCGACATTAAGAGCTTGCAGTCACCGAGCGAGTCTGCTAGAATCGCTGGGCTGGCACTCTTTTGCCAAGACTGCCAATGCAAGAAATGCACAGTATTTGTAACTTCGTTTGGAGGTTTTCGTGAATCTCAAGCCTTTGGGCGATCGCGTGGTCATCGAGCACGTCGAACAGAATGAGAAGAGCACCGGTGGTATCTTCCTTCCCGACACTGCTAAGGAAAAGCCGCAAGAGGGCATGGTTCGTGCGGTTGGCACTGGCCGCGTGCTCGACAACGGCACGACGCTTCCGATGAGCGTCAAGGTCGGCGATCGCGTCATTTATTCCAAGTATTCCGGTAGCGAGATCAAGATCGACGGCAAAGAGCTGCTGATCGTGTCTGAAAAAGACGTCCTCGCCATCGTTGACAAAGTCCCGGCTCACGCTTAAGGAGTGTTGAACTAAATCATGGCTGCAAAGCAACTCATATTTGACGAAAACGCGCGTCGCGCGCTCGAGCGTGGAGCAAACATGCTCGCCGACGCCGTGAAGGTGACGCTCGGCCCCAAGGGTCGTAACGTCGTCCTCGACAAGAAATTCGGCTCGCCGACGATCACCAACGACGGCGTCACCATCGCCAAAGAAATCGAACTGCCCGACGTGTTCGAAAACATGGGCGCGCAGTTGGTTAAGGAAGTCGCTTCCAAGACCAACGATATCGCCGGCGACGGCACCACCACCGCAACGGTGCTCGCTCAGGCGATCATTCGCGAAGGCCTCCGCAACGTAACCGCCGGCAGCAACCCGCTGCTCATCAAGCGCGGCATCGAGAAGGCCGTCGAAGTCGCGGTCAGCGAGATGGAATCGTTCAAGCAGATCGTCGATACCAAAGAGAAAATCGCCCAGGTCGCATCGATCTCGGCGAACGATAAGGAAATCGGCCATCTGATCTCCGAAGCGATGGAGAAGGTCGGCAAAGACGGCGTTATCACCGTCGAAGAATCGCGTACGCTCAAGACCGAAGTCGAAACCAAAGACGGCATGCAGTTCGATAAGGGCTACATTTCGCCATACATGTCGACCGACACCGAGCGCATGGAATCGGTTCTGGACAACCCGTTCATTCTCGTGACCGAACGCAAGATCACGGCGATCGCCGATATTCTTCCGCTCCTCGAGAAGGTCGTCCAGGTTCAGAAGCCGCTGCTCATCATCGCCGAAGATGTCGAAGGCGAAGCGCTTGCGACGCTGGTCGTCAACAAGCTGCGCGGCACGTTCACGTCGGTTGCGGTTAAGGCGCCGGGCTTCGGCGACCGCCGCAAAGAGATGCTCAAGGATATCGCCGCGCTCACCGGCGCGACCGTGATCTCCGAAGAGCTCGGCCTCAAGCTCGACAAGGTAACCCCCGACCAGCTCGGCACCGCCAAGCGCGTCACGGTTACCAAGGAAGAGACGACCATCGTTGACGGTGGCGGCAAGCAAGAAGAGATCAAGGGCCGCATCGAGATGATCAAGCGTCAGGTCGAAGAGACCGATTCCGATTTCGATCGCGAGAAGCTGCAAGAGCGTCTTGCCAAGCTCTCCGGTGGCGTGGCCGTCATTCAAGTCGGCGCCGCAACCGAGACCGAACTCAAAGAGAAGAAGCACCGCATCGAAGACGCCCTTTCGGCGACGCGCGCTGCCGTGCAAGAAGGCATGATCCCGGGCGGCGGTTCGTCCCTCGTCCACGCGGTCAAAGCGATCGAGAAGTACATCGCAGCTGCACCCAAGACCAACGGTCACGGCGCAACCTGGGTGGACGAGAAGATCGGCCTGGACATCATCAAGAAGGCGCTCGAAGAGCCGCTTCGTCAGATCGCGTACAACGCGGGCTTCGAAGGCTCGGTTGAGGTCAACAACATCAAGCTCAAGAACGCTCCGATGGGCTTCGACGCGATGACGGGCGACGTCGTCGACATGTTCAAAGCCGGAATCGTGGAACCGTTCAAAGTCACCCGTTCGGCGCTGCAAAACGCAGCCTCGATCGGCGCCCTCGTCCTCACGACGGAAACGCTTATCGCCGATAAGCCGGAACCGAAGAAGGACGGCGGCGGTGCCGGCGGCGGAATGCCGGGCGGCATGGGCGGCTACGACATGATGTGAGGAATTGGGGCGGCCTCGACAGGCCGCCCCAATCCCTTCGCGTTTGGCCCCTTTGGGGCCAAGCCGCATGGAGTGGAACGAGCCTCGCAGAGATGCGGGGCTTGTTTTTTTGGCGTCTTGCCTGGAGGGGTGCCCGCGCTTCGAGGAGAGCGGGCTACTTCGTGTAACCTCGTCTTTATGCAGCACCGCGCGGTCAACGATTTTACGATCCGAGTAGCGACGGTCAACGGCTCGGGCAGCCAGTCGTCGAATCTCGTGCTCACCAACGCCATCTTTCGCCTCGGCATTCCGGTTGCGCCGAAGAACGTGTTTCCTTCGAACATCGAAGGCTTGCCGACGTGGTTCGACGTTCGCGTGAGCGCGAAGGGCTATCAGTGCCGAACGCGCGAGGTCGATATTCTCGTCGCGCTCAATGCGGCGACGTGGCGAACCGACATTGCGAGCATTAAACCGGGCGGCGTCGTTATCCACGAGGCCGCTTATCCGGTAGCGGGCGAAACGTTGCGCGACGACATCACCTACTACGCGGTGCCGTTCAACGAACTCGCGAAGGCGCACATCGAAAGCGGCGCGTTGCGCAAGTACTTGCTGAACATGATCTACGTGGGCGTCGTCGCGACGCTGCTCGATATCGACGCGCCCACGATCGAAGCCGCAATCGGCACGCAGTTTCGCAGCAAACCGGCGGCCGTGGCGACGAATATGCAAGCGGTCGTGCTCGGCATGGACTACGCGCGCGAACACCTTACCAAGCGCGACCCGTATCGCCTGGAGCCGATGAGCGGAAAAACCGACGGCACGCTGTTTATGGACGGCAACCGCGCGGCGGCGCTCGGCTGCGTCATGGGCGGCTGCACGGTTGCCGCGTGGTATCCCATCACGCCGTCGTCGTCGCTCTGCGAATCGTTCATCGCACTCGCCGATCGCTATCGCACCGATCCGGCGACGGGCGAACGGCGCGCGGCCATCATCCAGGCCGAAGACGAGCTAGCGGCGATCGGCATGGTACTCGGCGCCACGTGGGCCGGCGCGCGTGCGATGACCTCCACCTCCGGTCCCGGCATTTCGCTGATGGCGGAGTACGTCGGGTACGGATACTATGCCGAACTGCCGGCCGTCATTTTCGACGTGCAGCGCGCGGGCCCGTCGACCGGGCTGCCGACGCGCACCATGCAGGGCGACGTCGCGTTTGCTTACACGCTCTCGCACGGCGATACCAAACACATCGTGCTGCTGCCGGCAACGGTGCGCGAAGCGTACGACTGCGCGATGGACGCCTTCGATCTGGCGGATCGCTTTCAAACGCCGGTCTTCGTGCTCAGCGATTTGGATCTCGGCATGAACGCGTGGATGACGCAGCCACTACCGTATCCGGAGAAACCCTTCGACCGCGGTAAGGTGCTCGGTGCCGAAGATCTGAACAAGGTGCAATCGTGGGGCCGCTACCGCGACATCGACCACGACGGCATCGCCTATCGCACGCTCCCGGGCACCAATCACCCGAATGCGGGATTCTTTACCCGCGGTACCGGCCACGACGAGGAAGCGCGCTATTCGGAACTGCCCGACGTGTGGCTGCGCAATCTCGATCGGTTGGTGCGCAAGCACGACACCGCACGCACCTACGTTCCCGCCCCGGTCGTTGAGGAGAGCGGGCAATCCGCCGGCATCATCGCGTACGGCACGACCCACCACGCCGTGCTCGAAGCGCGCGACATCCTGCACGAGAAGGGGATCGACGTCGATTACCTGCGATTGCGCGCGTTGCCGTTTTCCGCCGAGTTGGCCAGCTTTATCGCCCGGCACGAGCGCGTGTACGTGATCGAACAGAACCGCGACGGCCAACTCTACGGCATCCTGCGCCAGGAATTGCCGACCCATCTGCTCGCAAAGCTGCACTCGGTGCGGCACTACAACGGTGTCCCGATCGACGCCTACGCGGTCGTCGACCCGCTGCTCGCCGCCGAACGCGCACCCGCCGTCGCGGCGGAGTAAGGAACTGCTGATATGACGGCCACCAACGTCAACCTGATCGGCCTCACGCGCGAGGTCTACAAAGGCCTCCCGACCACGCTCTGCGCCGGCTGCGGACACAACTCGATTACGAATCACCTCATCAAGGCGCTGTACGAATACGGCGTTGCGCCGCACATGCTGGCTAAGATGAGCGGAATCGGCTGCTCGTCGAAGACGCCGGCGTATTTCGTCGAGCAAGCGCACGGGTTCAACGGCGTGCACGGCCGCATGCCCTCGGCCGCGACCGGCGCGAAGGTGGCGAACCGCGATTTAATCGTGCTCGGCATCAGCGGCGACGGCGACACGGCAAGCATCGGCCTCGGCCAATACGTCCACATGCTGCGCCGCAACGTCGACCTGACGTACATCGTCGAAAACAACGGCGTCTACGGCCTTACCAAAGGGCAATTTTCGGCTACGGCCGATACCGGATCGAAGCAGAAGAACGGCGCGGTCAACGAATACGCGACGATCGACGTATGCGGGCTGGCGGTAGAACTGGGCGCAACGTTCGTCGCGCGCTCGTTTTCGGGTGACGGCAAACAACTCGTGCCGCTGCTGGAAGCGGCGCTCTCCCATCGCGGGACGGCCGTTCTCGATATCGTGAGCCCGTGCGTAACGTTCAACGATCACGTCGGTTCGACCAAGAGCTACTCGTACGTGAAGGAACACGGCTTCCTACTGCATACGCCCGATTTCATTCGCGGCAGCGAAGAGATCGTGGTGGATTACGAGCCCGGGGCGGTGCAGGATATCGAATTCGAAGACGGGTCGCACATCGTGCTGCGCAAGCTCGAGCGTGAATACGACGTAACCGATCGCATCGGGGCACTGCGCACCATCGGCGAAACGCGCGCCCGGGGCGAACTCGTCACCGGCTTGCTCTACGTCGATACCGGCGTGCCCGATCTCTGCGAGCGCGAGCATCTTCCCAAGACGCCCTTAGCGCAGCTCAAAGAAGAAGAGCTACGCATCGGGCGGGACGACTGGGCGAAATTGATGGCGGTATAAACCGCCTATTTCACCATGCGGATCGTGAGGGGATAGCTGTACGCTTCGCCCTGATTGGCTTTTACGGCGGCGATGATGCTAAAAACGACGATGGCGATACCGACCGCCCAGATCAGAAAGACGCCGACGACCACGAAGATCAAGACGATGGAGACGACGATCGCGATGAGCATCGTCAACTGAAAATTCAGCGCTTCCTTCACCTGTGCAACCAGCCACGGAGTGGAATCCTTCGCCACCAGTAATACGACGAGCGAGGGGATGAACCCGAAGAAGATCCCGCCCAGGTGCGTGAGCATCGCAGCGACGCGGTCGTTCGCCGAAGGCGCTGTAGAGTCGATCATGATATCTCTTTCCTGCGATAAAACCGTGCAAAAACCGGTAACCCTAGCACCATTATACCCAAGCCGGCGAGCGTATCCCTGGGTGAGGTCCTTGCAGGCGGTTACCGGGCCGGCTAGCTAAGCGGCATCGAGCCGCTCGTCTTCGACGGCGGCGACGAGTTGCAGCGCCTCCGCGCGGCGGCCGATGGCGACCCACGCGGCGATCAGGACGAGAAAGCTGCCGAGTGCGAGAGCGATATCCACGGTACGGTCACCCTTTCAAGGTCATTTGGCGTAAGCGGCTTCTGCGTGTTGAGAGACATCGAGACCGAGTTGTTCTTCGCGTTCGGTTACGCGTAGGGGCATAACCGCCGTCACGATTTTGAGCACGGCGTACGTCATGACGCCGGTGTAGATCCATACGACCGCCACTGCAAACACTTGGATCAGCAGTTGGCGCGGGTTGCCGTATAGGAGGCCGTTCGAGCCCGCGGCGTTGATGGCGGTGGTTGCGAAGACTCCGGTGAGCAGGGCGCCGATGGTTCCCCCGATTCCGTGTACCGGAAAGACGTCGAGCGCGTCGTCGACGTGCATGCGCTCGCGAAGGCGCACCGCGATATAGCAACCGACTGCGGCGATGCCGCCGATGAGAATCGCCGCTGCCGGCGTCACGTAACCCGCTGCGGGCGTGATCGCGATGAGGCCCGCGATGGAGCCGGCGGCGACGCTGGTGACGCTCGGCGCGCCTTCGCGCCACCAGGCGATCGTCATCCACGCAAGCGCACCCATGGCGGCGGCCACATTGGTGTTCACGAAGGCGATCGCCGCAAGGCCGTTGGCTGCAAGCGCGCTGCCGGCGTTGAAGCCGAACCATCCGAACCACACCAGCGATGCGCCCAGCAGCATCATCGTGCGGTCGTGCGGCGCGTGTTCCTTACCGCTCCCGATGCGCGGGCCGAGCACCCAGGCTGCGACCAGCGCCGCGACGCCGGAGGAAATATGCACGACGGTGCCGCCGGCGAAATCGAGCGCGCCGAGCGACGCAAGCCAGCCGCCATGCCCCCACACCCAATGCGCGATGGGATCGTACACCAGCGTCGCCCAGAGAATCGTGAAGAGCACGAAGGCCGCGAAGCGCTTGCGCTCTGCGAACGCGCCGGTAATCAGCGCCGGCGTAATCACCGCGAACATCATCTGAAATAACGCGAAGGCCGCGTGCGGGATCGTCGCAGCGTAATCGGGGTTCGGCGCCGCGCCCACGCCGTTGAACCCGAGAAACGCGAAGGTGCCGATAATGCCGTGCCAATCCGGGCCGAACGCGAGCGTGTATCCCCAGAGCACCCACTGCACGGAGATCACGCAGAGTGCGAAAAAGCTGTGCATGAGCGTCGAGAGGACGTTCTTTTGCCGAACGAGGCCGCCGTAGAAAAAGCCCAGCCCCGGGGTCATGAGCATGACCAGCGCTGCGCTTACTAATACCCAGGCCGTATCGCCCGCATTGAGCTTCTCCATAGGGGGACGTTATCGTATCCGGCCGCCGCCGGCATCCGCCCGATGGTTAAGCGAGGCCCCTTCGCGTTCTACTTACGTCGAAGTCCGGCGGCGCCGCGTAAAGATCGCATAGACGGGCAGGCCGCTCAGGAGGATGCCGAGGCCGATCGCGCCGTCGCGGGGCGCCTTGAAGAGTACGTCGGCGACGACACCCCAAGCAACCGCTAGAAAGAGTGCCGTGCTATACGGATGCCCGGGCATGCGAAAGCCCGGGGCCGGCGCTTGCGGATCGCGTGCATCCCGCGCTCGAAAGACGAAGAGCGCGAGTGCCGCAAACCCGAAGAACACGTAGTCGATGCTGGTGACGTAATTGAGGATCGCGTTATAGCGATTTGAGACGGCGACGGCAATCGCGATGGAGCCTTGCAGCGCGATCGCCAACACCGGTACGCGCGTCCGAGCGTTGACCCACGCGAGTTGGCGGAAGAAAATGCCGTCGGAGGCCATTTGAAAGTATACCCGCGGCGAGACCAGCATTTGATTGCTCAAAAATCCGAGCGTTGAAAGTGCGACGACGGCGGCCATGATGCGCGCGCCGATCGGGCCGAACGCGAGCTGCGCGATGGCGGAGGCGGGCGTATCGGTCGCGGCAAGGCCGCCCGTTCCGAGCGCCATCACGCTCACCGCGTTGACCGCAAGATAGAGCACGACCACGCCGGCGACGCCGACGATCAATCCCCGCGGAAGCGTGCGCGCCGGTTCTTTCATCTCCGCGGTCATGAAACTCGACGTCTGCCACCCGCTGTACGCGAATAGCACCGGCACCAGCGCCAACCCCATCGCGGCGAGTACGCCGCCCGACGGATAGGCGGTCGCCACGGCAGCGACCGGCGCGGCGTGCGGGGCGAACAGGCCGACCAAGACGAACGCCCCGATCGCGGCGATCTTCACGGCCATGAACACGTTCTGCGTCGACGCGCCTTCGCGCACGCCCAAGCAGTTGATCAGCGTGAAGCCGCCGATCGTGAGCACCGCAAGAATGCGCGGATCGACGTGGAGGCCGGTAAGCGGTGCGAAGTAGGCAGCGAACGTTACCGCCGATGCCGCCATGCCGCCGCTCTGCGAAACGAGCAGTAGCGTCCAGCCGTAGAGGAAGGCCAGCGACGGATGAAACGCGTCGCGGATGTAGGCGTAGAGGCCGCCGTCGTGCGGGCGCCGAGCGGCCAATTCCGCAAAGAGGCCGCCGCCCAAGAGGGCGACGGCGCCGCCGATGATCCATGCGAGCATGATCGCCCACACGCTGTGCACGTGGCGCGCAACCACGGACGGGTTCATAAAAATGCCCGAACCGATAATACCGCCCATCACGATCAGGGCAGCATCGCGAACGCCCAAACGGCGCAGTAGCGTCGACATCCGTGTAGGCGCGGTTGGCGCCGATTAGGCAAACACCTCTTGCGCGAAGACCCCGTTGGCGAAGCCTTCGACGGCTGCCGCGAACTCGCGATGTTTGCGCATCGGCGCCGTGTGGTCGCTGCCGCGAATGAGGTGGAACGCCGCGTTGGGAGCCGACTCCCGATAGCGGCGTTCGTCGAGGCGAAAGACGAGGTCGTGTTCGCCGTTGATGAAGAGGACCGGCGCCGGGTAACCGGCGAGGGAGGTGCTGAAGCGCGCGTGATCGCGCGTGTAGGCATTCGTGCGGGTCAGCACGTCCCGATTGAACGGAATGCGCGCGATAATATCGGCCCACTCGCGCGGCAACACCATGTGTAGCGAGAGATCCAACGCGTAGTCGAGCCACGATTGCGGCAGCAGCCTTGAGAAGCCGACGCTAGCTTCGTACGGCCAGCTCTTCCACGCATCGAAATCGAGCGTGCAACCGGCCAAGACGAGGCCGCTCGTCCGCTCGGGACGCGCTGCGGCGTACTGCATGCCGGCGAAACCGCCGAGCGAATAGCCGACCACCAGCGGCGGTGATGTGGCGATGCGCACGATTGCGTGATCGAGCACGGCGCCGACATGCTCGGCCGTAAACGAGACGTCGACCAGTGCGCCGTGACCCGGCAGGTCCAGCGTAATGACGTGGAATCGCCGCGCTAGCGCGCGAACGTGCGGCTCCCACATCGCGCGTCCGAGACGCATGCCGTGTACCATGACGATGGGGGGATTCGCCGGATCGCCGTACTCGGTGAATGCGCGTTCGATATCCACCTAGGGCTACGCACCGACTTCAAGCAGCACCTTGATCGCGCGCCGCTCGTCCATCGCCTGGTATCCCTGCGCGACGGCCTCGAGCGGAAGACGCAAATCGAAGACGCGCGACGGATCGATCGAGCCGTCCATCACGTGGGCCATCAACGTATCGATGTACGCGCGGGCCGGAGCGAGTGCCCCATGCAGCGAGACATTTTTCAGGAAGAGCGGCCGCAACGGCACTTGCTTCACGTTATGCGGTACGCCGACGAAGCTCACGATGCCGCCCGGTCGCGCAACCTCGATCGCGAGGTCCATGGATTCTTGGTTGCCGACCGCTTCGACTACGGTAAGCGATCCGCCACGCGTGAGCTCAAAAATCTCCGCGCCGGCGCCCTCGGTGTGCGAGTTGAACGTGTGCGTCGCACCGAATTCCCGTGCAAGCGCGAGCCGCGCATCGTTGTGGCCGACGGCGATAACATGCTCCGCACCGATCACCCGCGCCGCCGACAAGATGCCGCACAAGCCGACCGCGCCGTCGCCGACGACAACAACGGTTCCGCCGCGCTGCGCGCCCGCGGTCACGACACCGTGGTGGCCCGTTGCCATCACGTCGGTAAGCGCTGCGGATGCGGCCAATTTTTGCGGATCCGACGCCATGCCGTCGGCCATCTTCACCAGCGTTCCATCGGCATACGGGACACGCACGAATTCGGCTTGACCGCCGTTCGCGTCGTCGCCGAAGTTGCTCATGTGCACGCACGACGTTTGCAAGCCGCGATGACAGTACTCGCACGTTCCGTCGCTCGAAACGAACGGCGCGATGACGTAATCCCCCGGCTTGAGGCTGCGAACGCCGGCGCCCACTTCTTCAACCACGCCCACGAACTCGTGGCCGGTGCGGTCTCCCGGCGTCCACTCCGTCACGCCGCGATAGAACCACAGGTCGGAGCCGCAAATCGCAGCCCGGACGACGCGAACGATCGCATCGAGCGGCTCTTTGATCGAAGGATCGGGCACATTCTCGAGCCGCACGTCGCGCGCCCCATGATACACGGTAGCTTTCATCGAGAGTAGTAACCGGCCGCGCATCCGAACTGGTTTCATGGCGGGCAGGATGCCTGAATATGTCGGAGGATTTCCAATCGCTCCTTGGCCGGCTGAAATTAAACGAGGTGGTAGAAAGAATGCCTATTTGGTGGACCGCCACCGTTTCTGTCTGCTTGATAACGGGACTCGTCGCCTCGCTAGTGATGGTACTTCAGGGACGCAGGCCAGTTCGAGCGATTCTCCCCTATTGCGGGGCAACTGCGTTGACGGCTGGCCTGTTGCTTTCATTTCTAATTTGGCCCTACAAGATGATAGCGGAGGGAGCCATGCTAAGCGTCGTCCCGCTGTGGATGGCTCTTGGGCGTCTTTTTTCCCACCGCTATCGATCCTGAACCGGTCTTGGCGGCGCGGAATTCTTCGGTGCGTTGCGAAAGAGAGGGGCATGCATGTTTTTGCTCTGCTTCTTTCGGCGGTCCTCGGCAACTTGACGCTCGCTCAGGCGGCGCCGCCGATCGCGCCTCCGGCCGCGATAAGCTCACCGCTCCCGGCGGATATTCTGAATAACGGGGCGTGTATGGACTCGCCGCGGGCGGTGCCGCTGGCCCTCCAGCCGCCGGCCGTCCGGTCGATGCAAATCGTGCGGATCGATAAGGTCGTCTCCACCAGCAGCATGCTGCAGGACGAGGTGATCGGCTACCTTTACACGCTGCAGGACGGCACCACGTGGCTCGGGCAGCGGACGAGCGACTACATGTCGGGGGCCGACGCCACGGCGATCAACCAGGTGCTCTCGTCGACCCACCTGCCCAATCAGGACGTCAAAGCCTTCCCGCCTCAGATGAAGCTTGGGGTAGCCACGAAGTACCAGCAGTTCTTCCGAGTCAACATCCCGGCGGTAGCCCTGAGCGGCCTGGATATCCGGCTCGATCCGTGCGTGGCATGGCCGGCCGGGCGACCTCTGCCCGACCCCTCGATGTAGACGGGGCGCCGCCTTCGGGGTACACTAGCACTGTGCGCATCCGAGTGCTAAAAATACGGGTTTCAGCGTAATACATGGATTTCGTACTGCGGCCCCGATTGGGGCATTTCGAGCCGAACGCCGACGTCGTCGTCGACGAGGAGCGTGGGCAGGTCGTCGTAGCGATTGAAGTCGCCGGCGCCGACCCCCAGAGCCTTCACGTCTCGGTCGACGAGCGCTATCTGCTCATCAGCGGGCGCCGTTCGGCGGCGAATCGCCTGCACCGCGGCTCGTTCGTTCAAAAAGAGATTTCGTACGGCGATTTTGCCAAGCGGATCGCCCTCCCGGTCGCGGTCGATTACGGCGAAGTGGTAGCGAGCTACACCGACGGTGTGCTCGTGATCGCTCTCCCGATTGCAGCGACCGCTTACCTCCCGGCCACGCGAACCGAGATTCGCTTGATCGTTAAAAGGACTCATTCGTAACATATGCCCGTAAAAAAAAGAGCATCGAAGATCGTACCGGTCAACTTAATCGGCATTCTGCCGCTTCAGGAAGCGGTGCTGTTCCCCAACACCGTCATTCCGCTTGCGGTCGTGAAGAAGCCCGGCATTCAGCTCGTTGAAGAAGCGTTGCGCGAGGGCAAGCCGATCGGCTTGACCGTGCTCAAGGATCGCGACATCGAAAACCCCGGGCCGGACGACATTCAGCGCGTCGGCACCATCGGCATCATCCAGAAGATGCTCAAAGTGCCGGACGGAACGTTGCGTTGCATCGTTGCGGGGCAACAGGTGTTCCGCATCGACGACTTCGAGCAGACCGAGCCCTACATGGTCGCGTCCTATACGGAATTGCCGGATATCACGATCGATAACGAAGAGCTGCTCGCGATGCAGCGTAATCTCGGCGGACTCTTTCAAAAGCTCCTCTCCTATCTTCCGCAAGCGCCGCGCGAGATGGAGATGGAAGTCCAGAACATCAACGATCCCAACGTCTTGACGTACTTCGTCGCGTCGACGATGCGTTTAGAGACGGCCGATCGCCAAGCACTCCTCGAAGAGCGCAATACCGGCAAGCGCATGCGCAAGCTCACGATGTTGCTCACCAAGGAACTCGAGGTCGTCGAACTCGGCCACAAGATTCAGGGCGATATCCAGCGCGAGATGGAGAAGAACCAGCGCGAGTTCTACCTGCGCCAGCAATTGCGCGCGATTCAAGAAGAGCTGGGCGAGATCGATCCGCAGCAGGCCGAGACCAACGAACTGCGCGAGAAAATCGACGAAGCCAAGATGCCGGAGGACGCCAAGAAGGCGGCCGACCGCGAGCTGGAGCGTCTCGCCAAAGTTCCGCAAGCGAGCCCCGAGTATTCGGTGATCCGCACGTACCTAGACTGGCTCGTGCAATTACCGTGGGATAAGGATACGACGGACCACATCGAGATCAAGAAAGCGCGCGAGATCCTCGACGAAGATCACTACGATCTGGAGAAAATCAAAGACCGCATCATCGAGTACCTCGCCGTCGGAAAGCTGAAGAAGAAACTCAGCGGCCCGATTCTGTGCTTCGTCGGCCCTCCGGGTGTGGGTAAAACCTCGCTCGGCCAGTCGATCGCGCGTGCGATGGGTCGCAAGTTCGTGCGCCTTTCGGTCGGCGGCGTGCGCGACGAAGCCGAGATTCGCGGGCATCGCCGCACCTACATCGGCGCGATGCCGGGCACGATCATCCGCGCGATGCGCGACGCCGGCACGAAGAATCCGGTGATGATGATCGACGAAATCGATAAGGTCGGCGCGGATTACCGCGGCGATCCGCAATCGGCGTTGCTCGAAGTGCTCGACCCGGAGCAAAACTCGACGTTCCGCGATCATTACATCGATCTGCCGTTCGATCTTTCGCAAGTGCTGTTCGTCTGTACTGCGAACTCGCTCGATACCATTTCGCCGGCGCTGCGCGACCGCATGGAGATCATCCAGCTTTCGGGCTACACCGAACTCGAAAAGCTGCAGATCGCCAAACGCTACCTCATCAAGAAGCAGCGCACGGCCAACGGCCTCAAAGAGACGCAAGTCCAGATCAACGACGCGGCTTTGCGAGCGATCATCACCGACTACACGCGGGAAGCGGGCGTGCGTAATTTGGAGCGCGAGATCGGCACGGTCTTTCGCAAGATCGCGCGCAAGATCGCGGAGATGCCGCGCTTCAAGGCGCGCGTTAAGTCCGAGAGCTTGGTCGAATATTTGAGCCGTCCGCGATTCTACAACGAAGTCAAGAAGCGCGTCGCGTCGGTCGGCGTGGCGACGGGCCTAGCTTGGACGCCGGTTGGCGGCGACATCCTCTTCATCGAAACGCAGTCGATGCCCGGCACCGGCAAACTGGTGCTCACGGGCCAACTCGGTGACGTAATGAAGGAGAGCGCGCAAGCCGCAGTCTCGTTCTTACGCTCGCGTACCGCCGAGCTCGGCATCCCGGAGGACTTCTTCGCGAAGCACGATCTGCACATTCACGTGCCGGCCGGCGCGACGCCGAAGGATGGCCCCTCGGCGGGTATCTCGATGGCGACGTCGATCACCTCGATGCTGACCGGCCTCAAAGTCGATCCGAATCTGGCGATGACCGGCGAGATCACGCTCACCGGCCAAGTGCTGCCGATCGGCGGCCTGAAAGAGAAAGTGCTCGGCGCGAAGCGCGCGGGCATCAGCAAGATTCTCTTTCCGAAGCGCAACGAGATGGATCTCGACGACATTCCCAAGGAGGTGCGCGACACGATGACGTTCGTGCCGGTCGAGGAGCTCTCGGAAGTCTTGCATCAAGCGCTTGGCAAACGCATCATCACGCCCGTGCCGCTCGGCGCCGAAGCGACGAAACGCGCGAGCAACGTGGTGCCGATGCGTCAGCGTAACGGGGCGACCAAACGCCCGCGTACGACTGCCGAGCGCAAGCGCGCCACGACGAGAAAGCGCTAAGCCTGGATTCTCGCGGGCTCGCCGCGGGAGTACGAAATCAACGCGACCACGATCATGACGCCCGCGACGCCTGCAAAGTAGGACGTCGCGGGCGCAAACGTATGTGCGAGCGGCCCGAGACGCGCGGCGCGCGCAAAGTACACGGCACCCGCGGTCGCAACCCCGAGTAATTGCCCGGTGGTGCGCGCGGTGGCTAGCGTTCCCGCCGCGATGCCGCGGCGGTGTGCGGGTGCGGCGCCCATGATCGCGCTGTTGTTCGGCTGCGTGAAGACGGCCGTGCCGCAGCCGGTTACGCTCAGTGCCACGACGATTTGCCACACGCTGGGGAGCCCGGGTAAGAGCGCTAACATCACCGATCCGGCCGTTACGAGTAGCGCCCCGAAGGTTGAAACGTAGCGCGCCGGGATCCGATCCGAGAGCGATCCGGCGATCGGCGCTAGGACGATGTTGAGCACGGTAAGGGGAATGAGCATCAAGCCGGCCTTGAGCGGTGATGCGCCCAGCGCCAATTGCGCGGCGAGCGGAACGATAAAAATAACGCCGGATTGCGCGGTGAAATACACGAACGCTGCGATCGTCGATAGCGAGAACAGCGGATTGCGAAAGAGTTCCAGGTCCAGCGTCGGGCTCTTGACGCGTCGTTCGATCGCGATGAATGCGACGAGGCTTACGGCCGCAATCCCGAACGTGACGAGCGTGGGCAGCGACGTCCATCCCCATATGTCGCCGCGCGAAATCGCTAGCGATGCGCTCAAGAGGCCCACGACCGAGCACAATGCGCCGAGCGGATCGAAACCCTGCGGGTGCGGTCGCGGCGATGGCAGGATGAGTACCGCGAGCACGAGCGCCACGATGGTAATCGGAACGTTGATCGAAAAAATCCAGCGCCAATCACCGTAGGTGGTAATGGCGCCGCCCAAGATGGGCCCGGTGGAGAGCCCGACCGCAACGGCCGCGCCGTTCAACCCGATCGCGCGTCCACGGTCACGCCCGGGAAAGGTATCGACGATCAAGGCTTGCGTGCACGAAACCAGCATCGCCGATCCCAAGCCTTGCAGGATGCGAAACGCGATCAGCGCTTCGAGCGTGGGCGCGAGTGCGCACGCGAGCGAACCGGCGCCGAAGATGCCGAATCCGATGAGATAGATACGCTTTTGCCCGAACATGTCGCCGAGGCGCCCGAAGAGCACGAGGGTGGATGCGGTGACGAGCAGATACGCGAGGATGATCCATTCGGCTTCGTCGACGCTGTGCCCGAAGGCGTGCGCGATCGAGGGCATGGACACGTTGGCGATCGACCCGTCGAGCGGGCCCATAAACGTGCCGAGCATCACCGTGCCGAGGATGAACCAACGGTGCGCGGGGTGCGAGCGAACGGCCGCCTTCACGCGGTCTGGTGCACGAGTTCGTTGGCCAGTGCCACCGCGAGGGACGGCGTTGCGGCGTAACCGTCCGCGCCGATACGTTGCCAGAGCGTCGGATCCAGCGCGAACGCGCGCCCACCCACGAGCACCAGCGGCGCGACCGGACGATCGAGGAGCGCGGCGATAAAGTTGCGGACGGGAATCACGTCGCGAGCGAGGGTTGCCGAGAGCGCGAGCACGTCGACGGAGACGCGGTCCACGTAATCGAGGAGATCCTCCGGCGGAATATTTCCGCCCAAGTACGTGGCATGCCAGCCGCCCAGCGCGAAGGTGTCCGCAAGCATGCGCGCGCCGACCTCGTGCGCAGAGCTTCCGAGCGACGCGGTTACGACCGCAAACTCGCGGAACGGGCGAACGGCCTGTAATTCGGCGATATGGGCCATGAAGCGTTCGATCGCCGCAGTAATGGCGTGCTCCTCCGAGATGCCGATCGCGTTGTGTTCCCAAAGCCGCCCGGTTTCGTGCAGCAACGGCGTAACGATCTCGTCGTAGAGTTCGGCTTGGGTGGTGCCCTTCGCGACGCAGCACAGGAGCTCGCGCGACGCGCGCTGTTCGTCCCCCTCCAGCAGTAAGTTGAGGAGCCGGCCGGCAACGGCGCCGTGCGGAGAGGCTACGTCGATCGCGCACTCCGGGGCGGGGTCGGAGCGTTGCGCGATGGCGTCGCGGGCCGCTTCCACAATAGCGCGCGCGCGCGGCGCATTGGAGAGCGGTAAGAGCGTGCCGAGCGAATCGAACAGGCTCTGCAAGGCGGCCTCGACGCTCGCGGGCGATTCGCGATGAGTGACGAGCGAGTGCGCCCACCGCGCCAGATCGACGAAGAGGGCGGGCGCCGATAACTCCACCGCATCGCGAAGGCCCGCGACAAATTCATCGCCTAATTGAAATGGCAGCGCTGCCAAGGGGTCGCGCGGCCGCAGGGACGACGTTAGCACACCCCCTACAACACAGCGCAGCCCCGGGCTGATGCAGCTTAGAGGGACGAAATGGCCGCTTCGGAAGTGTTAGGCATCGTGAAAAAGACACTGTTGCTCCTGCCGGGCCCCGTGCCCGTCGCTCAACCCGTTCTCGAAGCCATGGCATGGCCGATGATCAATCATCGCGGCCCCGAATTTGCGGAGCTGCAAGGGCGCCTCGAACGCGATATGCGGCCGATTTTCGGCACCGAAGGCGACGTCGTCTTCCTGGGCTGCTCCGGGACGGGCGGCCTTGAGGCTGCGGTAGCGAGCACGTTTTCGCCCGGAGACCATCTGCTCTCTTGCCCGGTCGGCGTGTTCGGAAAGCGCTTGGCGACGATCGCCACATCGTTCGGCTGCACGGTGGAGACGGTGGAGACGCCGCTCGGATCGTCCTTGGATCCGCAGGCCCTCGCGGCGCGGCTGGAAGCCGATACCGAACGACGGATCGCCGGCGTGTTGTTCACGCACAACGAAACCTCGACCGGCGTGCAAAACGATATGTCCGCCTACGTTCCCGCGCTCAAGAAGCACGGCGCGATTTCGATCGTCGATTCGGTCAGTGGTTTGGGCGCGTCGCATTTTGCGATGGATAGCTGGGGCTACGACGTCGTCGTTACCGCCTCGCAGAAGGCCTTGGCCGTTCCGCCCGGCGTCGCGATGGTGGCGGTGAGCGAACGCGGGTGGAGCGCGATGGAACGCGCCCGTGGTGCGCGCTTCTACTTCGATTTACTCAAAGCGCGCGAATTCTCGCGTAACGGTCAAACGCCGTGGACCCCGCCGATTTCGGTGTTTTACGCGCTGGCCGTCTCGTTATCGCGCTATCATAGCGCCGGAATGGAAGCGCAATTCGCGCGGCACGCCGGTTACGCGCAAGCGATTCGCGCCGCATTTGAAACGCTCGGATTTACGATTTTTTCGGCACCGGACGCGCACTCGGTGACGGTCGTTGCGGCAACGCCGCCGGCGGGCGTGCAGGCCGGCGCCTTTCTCACGCGGTTGCGCGAAGAATACGGCGTCGTCCTATCGGGCGGTCAGGGCGAACTGGCGGGCAAAATCGTGCGCATGGGCACGATGGGCGACGTAAGCGCCGGCGATATTCTGGGTGCCGTCGGCTCGATCGAATGCGCGCTCGCCGATATCGGCGCGCCGGTCGAGTTCGGGAGCGGCGTCGCGGCGGCCGCGAGCGAATTGCGCGCGTCTACTACCGTGACGGCATAGCAACGTCGTAGCACGAGCTTCTCATAATCTTCATATAAGGAGCCTAGACTAGCAACGAATGATAGTGCTTGTATCACCCATTGCCATATTCGCCGTGGACGGCTTCGCGGCGTGAGTATCGCAAATAACGCGCCGAGCGGGCAAACGCCGCAACTCAATTATCGCACGGCGATCGGCCTCGGCCTCATTCACCTAGGCGCGATAGCCGCGGTCTTTCCGGTGTTTTTTAGTTGGTCCGGCCTCGCCGTGGCGATCGTTGCGGCGTGGGTGACCGGTGGCCTTGGGATCACGCTCGGCTACCACCGCTTGCTCACCCATCGCAGTTTCCACGCGCCGAAAGCGGTCGAGTACGCTCTGGCCGTCTGCGGGGTTCTTGCGTTGCAGGGCGGCCCGACCGATTGGGTCGCGACCCATCGCAAGCACCACGCCTTCTCCGATCGCGACGGCGACCCGCACAACTCCGCGTTAGGAATGGCGTGGGCGCATATCGGTTGGCTCGTCCTGGCCAACAAGGACCGGGTCAAGGACGGCGAGTTCAAACGATGGGCCGAAGACTTGCAGCGCGTTTCGTTCTATCGCTTTTTAGACCGCTCTATGTTGGCGATACAAGTGCTGTTCGCGCTCGCGTTGTTTGCGATCGGCGGCTGGTCGTGGGTGATCTGGGGCGTATTCGTTCGCTTGGTTCTCGTCTATCACGTGACGTGGTTGGTAAACAGCGCCGCGCACGGGAGCGGCTACCAGAGTTACGCTTCCGGCGATCGTTCCAAAAATTGCTGGTGGGTTGCATTGGCCGCGTTCGGCGAGGGCTGGCACAATAACCACCATGCCTTTCCATCGTCGGCCCGCCACGGGATCGCGTGGTTCGAGTTCGATCTCACGTGGCTCACGATCCGCATAATGCGCTTCTTGCGTCTCGCGCACAACGTCAAAATCCCGACCCCGGAGATGCTGGACCGGCTCCGGCTCAACAAGAGCCCGGTGATGAAGGCCGCGGAGCGGCGAGGAGTCGTCTAGCTCGTCCAGAGATGGAGGGCGGCATATGCGCGCCATGGGTGCCATGCTTGCGCGCGCGCGAGCAATTCCGCCGGTGTAGGGCGGCGGCCATATTCGCCTTCGAGCGCGCGCATCAGGCCGATATCGGCGACCGGGAACGCGTCCGGTTCGCGCAACTGGCGCATGGCGATATACTGTGCGGTCCATTCGCCGATTCCCGGCAACGCGCGCAAACGCGAGACGGCGTCCGCAAGGCTGGGGCCGGCCGCAAAGAGCCGCGGGTTTGCGACGGTCGCCGCAGCGAGCGACGAGAGCGCAGCGGCGCGCGAGCGCGGCATCCCCAATACCGAGAGGTCGGCATCGGCAAGATGCACCGGTTGCGGAAATACGTGCGTTAATCCGTCCGTTCCGCCGGGTTGAACCGACGTTCCGAACAATGCGACGAGCCGGCCGGCAAGCCGGCGCGCCGCGACAACCGTGATTTGCTGGCCGAGGATTGCGCGGATTGCGAGTTCGAAGCCGTCCCATGCGCCGGGTACGCGCAGGCCCGGATGCGCGGCGACCAAGGGCGCCAGCAGCGAGTCTGCGCTCAGATGCCGATCGATCGCGATCGGATCGGCGGCAAGATCGAAGATGCGAGCCACGCGCTCGAGAATCGCCGGTATGGCGCGCGCGTGCGGAAAGAGAATCGTGACTTGAAGGGTGTTACGCCCGCCTAGCCGGACCGCTATTTCCCCATGTGCGCCGGCGTGTTCGATGGTACGGACGTAGGCGTTATCCCGAACGGCCTCGACACCCGGAATTGCGCGCAGCGCAAGAAATCCAAGCATCGCATCCCAGTCATACGGCGGCCGATACGGCAGCCGCCGCACTCTACGCGTGATGGCGCCGGAAGTACGGTAGGACAAAAGGTTTGGCGAACCAGGGGATGGTCGTCAGAATCGCCTTATCGATACCGGCGTTGGGTTCGGTCAAGTAGCCGACCAAGTGCGAGCGATGCAGATCGGTGCGAATGTCCGGTGAGAGCGGAAAATAGAGCGCGACGAACAGTACGAACCACATGAGCACGGCGCCCTTGATCACGCCGACCGCGCCTCCGGCAATCGCGTTGCCGATGCCGAGAATCGGGAGTTTTGCGAACCGATTGAGCACCCACGATGCCGCGATGATCACGGCGTACGTGGCGATGCCGGTTAAGAACATGCCGACGACGTGCGACGAGCCCGGCCCAAGTTTGAGATACTGCTCCAGCGGGGCATCCAGGCCGCCGGTATAGTACCACGGCGTAATCAGCGCTGCGACCACCGCAATCGCGCCGGCCAGCTCGGAGACGAATCCGCGCGAAAAGCCTTTGAATGCGGAGATCACGATAACGGCGCCGATGATGATATCGGGCCACGCGATGCCGAGAATCATTCGCGGATGACCGCCCCCAGCTCGTCGCGCAGAGCGGCAAGTGCTCGCGCGATTGCCGTATCGGCCTCTTCGTCCGTAATGGTGGCGTCGGTGCGTTGGAGTATCACGCGTACGGCGAGGCTCTTCATGCCGGGTGCGATTTGCGCGCCGCGATATTCATCGAACACGCGCACGCTCGTCGCAAGCGCGCCGACCGCCCTCGCGATCGTCGTTTCGACGCGAACGGCGGGGGTTTGCGGGTCGAGGACGAGCGCCAGATCGCGATACGTCGAGGGAAATTTCGAGGGGACCCGGTACGCCGGAGCAACGTAATCGGGCAATCGATCGAGATAGATGTTGCAGAAATAGAGCGGTAGACGTGAGGCGTACGCGCGTTCCAAGCGGGGATCGATGCGCCCGATATTCGCAACCTCGCTGCCGTCGATCAGAAAAACCCCGGTTTTGCCGGGGTGCAAGCCGTTACGAACGTCGCGGGTGATGTCCGGAACGCGCCCGGTAACGCGACGGATCAGGGCTTGGCAATCGCCTTTGAGGCGCAGAAAATGGCTGTCCCGCCATGCGGGCTCGTTCGTGGGGTCGGCGGCGAATCCGAACGCGAGTACCGGCATCTCGCGGATCGTTCCGGCGTCGTCGGCGAAGACGTGACCGATCTCGAAAATGCGCACCGGCTGGTCCAAGCGGGCGGCGTAGGCGACCAGCCCGGGCCCCAATGCGGAGCGCAGGTAGCGCTGATCCTCCGAGAGCGGGTTGCGCACCTCGACGGAGCGGTGGCTCGGCTCGATGCCGGCACGCCGCATTTTTTCGAACGGCGCCGATCCGTGCAGAGAATAGGTGAGCACTTCATGGTATCCGAGCGTCACCAGGGCGTCGGCAACGCGCTCTTCCAGATCGAACTCCGTGCTGGGGATCTCGTGCGCGGGGATCGACGGGACGATGGGCTCGATGTTTTCGTAGCCCTCCATCCTCGCGACTTCTTCCACCAAATCGGCGGCGATGGTGATATCGCGGCGCCAGGCCGGCGGAATGACGAACAACACGTCGCCTTCGATGCGGACGGTGCATCCGAGCGCGACGACATGCGAAGCGATGCGACCGGCGTCCAGCCGCAGGCCGAGGATGCGCTCGACGTCGCGCGGTGCCAGCGCTATCGACGGGTTGGATACGAGCGGTGCCCCGAAAGCGTGCGGCGCGCCGGCGCTGGCGCCCAGCGCGAGCAACAATTGCGCGGCGCGGGCCGCGCCGGCGTCGGCAAGCGCGGGGGCGAGCGTCTTTTCGTGTCGCGACGAGGCCTCGCTGCGAAAGCCCAAGTGCATGCTCATTCGCCGAACGCGTACGCCTGCGAAGTTGGCGCTTTCGAGTACGATGGCGTGCGTCTGCGCCCGGACTTCGCTGGATTTGCCGCCCATCAACCCCGCCAAACCCAGCGGCCCGTTTGCATCGGCGATCACCAAGGCCTGCGGCGTGAGTTCGTGTTCGGCGTCGTCGAGCGTTACGAGTTTTTCACCGGCTCGCGCGTCGCGGACGAACAAATGCATGCCGGCGATTTCGCCGGCATCGTAAAAGTGCAGCGGTTGCGCGGTTTCGAGCATCACGTAATTGGACACGTCGACCAGGTTATTGATCGGTCGCTGTCCGGCGAGCGCGAGACGAATGCGCATCCACGCGGGAGCCGGAGCAACGCTCACCCCGGTAAAGGCCTGGGCGACGAAGCGCTCGCAATCCGGCGTTTCGATCGTCACGCGCGGCGCCGGTAATTGGTCGCCGGCTTGTCCGGGGTTTTCGAACGAGGGCAGCCGCAGGGGCACGCCGTACGACGCGGCGAGTTCGCGCGCGAGGCCGATCATCGACATCGCATCGACCCGGTTGCTGGTGACTTCGACTTCGAGCACGTCGTCGGCTAAGCCGAACAACGCGACGACGTCGGCGCCGACGGGCGCGCTTGCATCCAGTTGCATGATGCCGTCTTCGAACCACTCTGCCGGGAGCCCGAGCTCGTCCGCCGAGCAGAGCATGCCTTCCGAATCGATGCCACGCATCTTGCGCGGCTCGATCTTCATGTGCGGCAACTGCGCGCCGATCGTGGCGACCGGAATCACCTGCCCGGCGGCAACGTTCGTCGCGGCGGTGGCGATGGTCAGCGGCCGCTGCGCGCCGACGTCGATCGTGCAGACTTGCAGGCGGTCGGCGTTAGGATGCTTCGCGATCGCGGTAATGGTGCCGATGACGACGCCGGAGATCGTCGGCCGCGCGAAAATCTCGTCAACGGGAAACCCCAGCATCGCCAAACGATCCGCAATCGCTTGGGCATCGGAGGGCAGGTCGACATACTCACGTAGCCAGGTGATTGGAACGCGCATACTATCCTTATGAGAGTTGTTCGAGAAAATCGGGATCGCTATCGATGAAGCGACGGATATCGTCGATCTCGAAGCGCGTTAGGGCAAAGCGTTCGACGCCGAAGCCGAAGGCCCAACCCGAGACTTCGTCCGGATCGTAGCCGACCTCGCGCAGGACGTTGGGGTGGACCATCCCGGCGCCCCCGAGTTCGATCCACCCGGAGCCGCCGCACATGTTGCAAGCATCGGAGTGCCCCTTGCATTTCGGGCACGTCGTATCGACCTCGGCGCTGGGTTCGGTGAACGGAAAGAACGAGGGCCGGAAGCGCACGCGCTGATCGGGCCCGAGTAATTCACGGCAGAGGCCGGTGAGCATGCCTTTGAGGTGGCCGAAATGGATGCCTTCGGCGACGAGCAGCCCTTCGATTTGATTGAACTGAAAGAGATGGCGCGCGTCGACCGCGTCGCGGCGATAGCACTTGCCCGGGGCGACGATGGCGACCGGCGGCTTGTGCGCCTGCATCGTGCGAATCTGCATGGGCGAGGTGTGCGGCCGCAGCAGCAGCGTGTCGGTGATGAAGAACGAGTCGAAGCCTTCACGCGCGGGATGCGTACTCGGAATGTTCAGCGCGTCGAACGTGTAGTAGTCGGGTTCGATCTCGGGCCCGGTAACGATCGCGAAGCCGTGGCGGCGAAAGTATGCGCCGGCTTGGCGGATGACGTTGCGCACCGGGTGCAGCGAGCCGGCCACCGGAGCGATCGCCGGAAAGGTGATATCGATCTGCGTCGCAAGATCGGCTTCAAAAACGCGATTCTCGATGCGGCTCTGCGCGATCGCGAGTTCGCCTTCCATGGCCTCGACCACGTCGTTGATTTCCTTGCCCGCACCGGGGCGCTCGCCCGGCGGTAACTGCCCGATGCCGCGGCGGAGGCCCGTCACCTCGCCGCTACGGCCGAGAAAGGCGACGCGCACGCCGTCTAGAGCCTCCTCATCGGGAGCCGCATTGACGTCGGTGCTAAAACGGGTTCGAAGGTCGGCGAGTTTGGCTGCGAGTTCACTCATGCGCGCTGATCATCGGCTCCAGAGAAAAGGCAAAGCGCCCGGTCTGTAATCACTATACCGGGCGCTTCGTGAAACTGGCTACGGACTTCTTCGTAATTAGGATGGTGAGGCGGGATACATCCGCCGGTACGCGAGGTAGGCACTAACTGAGCCCGTTTGGGCGAAGAGTTTCCAGAAGAGTTCGGAGGGTGCCATAACAGCGCTTCTATCTCCTATCTAGCCAGGTGTCCGGCGTCGAGTCGCTCGGAATGCCGTAACTATAACATGCGACTTTGGCCGACGGTAGTCTTGACTTTTCGGCCCGATAGGGCTGCCTTGACAGCCGGAGCAAAGAGGGTTTTTTGCCGAAGCAGGCAGGCCGCTACTCGGTGGTGAGGCTTGCCGCATAGAGGGCGATCGAGCCCGCTACGGCGGCATTGAGGCTCTCGCCGGAGCCGCGCATCTGAATCGCCAGCCGGCGGTCGCAGACGTCTTCCCAGGCCCCCAATCCGCGGCGTTCGTGGCCCACCACCAGGCCGGCCCGGGCCGGAAAGTGCTGGTGCTGCAGCGGCTCACCGCTCGCGTCCAAACCCCACAGGACCGCCCCTGCCGCTCGCGCGGCGGCGGAGACTTCCGCGGTCTCGGCCACGCAGAGCGGTAATCGAAACGTGGCTCCCATCGAGCCGCGTACCACCTTGGGATGGTGAGGATCGACCCCGAACCGCCCGAAGACGGCCGCGGTCGCGCCGAACGCCTCGGCCGAGCGCAGGAGCGTCCCGGCATTTCCGGGGTCGTTCAAATCGGCCAGGATCAGGACGAGGCCCGGCGCCTCGAAGAGGCCTTGCGCCGGGGCCAGGAGGATCGGCGCGACCGCCACGATGCCGGTGGGCGTCTGCAGGTCGGAGATTTTCGCCGCGGTACGCTCGTCGACCAAGTAGATTTGCGTGCCGTCGCGCTCGAGCGCGCCGATCGCGGGGGAGGCCTCGTAGCTGGCCTCGGTCGCGTAGATGGATTCGACGGCGACGCCGCCGCGCAGCGCTTCGTCCAGCAACGTCGCGCCTTCGAAGGCAAATCGTTGCTGCTCGCGCCGGCCGCGAACGGTCAAGAGATCGCGCACTTCGCCGATGCGCTCGGCGTGCGCGCCCAGCCGAGACGGCATTACCGGCGGCTACCGCGCGCGCTCCACTTGCGCGCGTACATCATCGCAAGCCCGGCGATGATCGCCGAGAGCACGATCGCGACCTTATCGTTGAAGTGATGCGGTACGACGAAAATGTTGAAAGCGTAGACGCAGATCACGAAGATCGCGAAGAAGAAGGCGAGCCAGGCGATTTCGGTGAGAATCGATGAACGTTGCACGACGAAGCCTATAGTACGAGGCGCGGGACGGGGGTTCCGTCAAAGACCGCCCCATGCACGAACAGCTTCCGCGCCGCCTCGCCTCCGATCGGCTCTTCGAGGGCCGCGTCATTGCGGTCCGCGCGGACCGGCTACTCTACCCGGACGGTACCGAACACACCGTCGAGGTGGTCGAGCATCGCGGGGCCTATGGGATCATCGCCACGACCGAACGCGACGAGATCGTGCTGGTTCGACAGTATCGCGGGCCGGCCGGGCGCGCGCTCTGGGAGATCCCGGCCGGGACCGCGGAGCCGAACGAGGATCCGTTGGACGGAGCGGCTCGCGAACTGCGCGAGGAGACGGGGTATCGCGCCGCTAGCATGCGAGCGCTTGGGGCGCTCTTCACCACGCCCGGGTTCTGCGACGAACTGATGTACTTTTTTCACGCCGAGCGACTGCAGCGGGGCGCTCAGTCGCTGGACGACGACGAGCGAATCGAGGTCGGGCAATTTACGCTCGAAGAGGCCCGCCGCATGGCACTCCAAGGAGCTATTGCGGATGCCAAAACGGTGCTGGCGCTCCTTTGGCTGCAGGGTGACCGCAATCAACTTGCGCCGTCAACGGTCGATATATAGGGTACGGGTGAGCCCAAAGTCCGCGATGCAAGCTATGCATCGCGGAGATATTGGCTACGACGGAGGACGCCGTGGAACTACCTCGCGATATCGATGCCGTGCTCAAGCGATTGCTGGATTCGCCGGATCCGGAAGCGCGCGCGCAAGGATCGCAACTAACTGCTGAAGACGAGTCGTATCTTGCTTCGCTCGTGTGTGCCGTTCGCGCGGGACGGCGCGCCGTGCTCATCGTCGAAGATGCGGACGAGCGACTACGCTATATGTTCAGCAACGCTACGCGCGCCGACGCCGTAACGATGCTCGGAAAAGTCGTTGAGGCTACCGGACGCCGCCTCGTCGACGGCGACGACTAGGGAACCAGTTGTAATCCGTCCACTTTTCCGTCCTTGGCGACGGTAAAACGGAAGTGGAACGTATCCTTCGGGTACCGCACCAAAAACTCGTACATGGTATCGCCGTTCCCGCGATCGACGCTCGACACGGGTATCAACGCGAGGATTTTCCCGTATTGCGCGAAGTTCGATCGCGCGACCAAATCGTCGGTGAGGTAGTTGCTGAACGACGCGGTGAGTTGCGTGCGATCGATGCGATTGCTCGCCAGCCGCTCCAGCCATTCGCGAGCCCGCGTGACGATGGCGTTGTCGAGGTGCGCGACCGACGGCGGCGCGAGAATATCCAAGATCCGCGATGCAAGCGCCTCCGGCTGGACCATGTTGCCGCTCGCGTGCATATCCACGTTGGCCAGGACGATGACCGCGATGTGGTCGTCGGGCAATACCGCGTTCATGGCATGGTAGCCGGGGATCTGCCCGTTGTCCCACATGAACCGTTTACCGTCGCGTTCGTCGATGACGGAACCCATGCCGTAACGTATTTCGCCCTTCGCGCCGCTCGGCGTGTACATATCGCGAACGGCGTCGTCGCGCAATAAGACCGGCATCTCGATATCCCATTTTGCCAAATCGTAGACGGTCGTCACGATTCCCGCCGCGCCGAACAGCCAGCTTGCATCGTAGGGCCGCGCCGGAAACACACCCTTCGGCGATCCCGTGTACCCCACCGCCGCGCGCGGCGAAATGCCGGTATCTCCCGCGTAGAATGTCGAGTTCATCACCAGCGGCAGAAAGATGTGCTGCTGCAAGTAGTCGGAGAGCGGCACGCCGCTCGCCCGTTCCACCACCAGGCCCGCGATCATGTAATTCAAGCTGTTATCTTCGTACGTGGCGCCGGGCGGCGAGGTGAGTTGCCGCTTGTTCATGGCGGCGATGATATCGCCGAGTTTAACGACGCGGCTGCGATCCTGATTGAGACCGGCGAGCTTGGCGATGCGAGGAAAACCCGACGTTTGCTGGAGAAGCTGACCGATGGTTACGTCTTTGGCAAGCGTGAGTTCCGGAACGTACTTCGTTACTTTATCGTCGAGCTTGAGCTTACCGTCCTGTTGCAGCAGAAGCACCGCGGCGGCCGTAAATTGCGCGCTTGCCGCGCCGATGTACGTTTGCGTCGAAGGCGTGAAGGCGATGTGCTTGGCGAGATTCGCATAGCCGAAGCCGCGAGCGTACACGACGCGGCCGTCCTCGACGATGCCGATGCCGATGCCGACCGCGTGATGCGCGCGCACGTCACGCTCCACGAGTTGTACGACGGCGCGGGCCATCGCCGGTGTGAACGTATGCGGTGGGTTGATCGGCGCCACCGGGGTCGTCGCCGCCACCAGGGCAGCCAAGGCAAGGGCCGGATGCATCATGCCCTTGCTGTTGGCTCAAAAGGCCAGTTTTGCCTCGGCCACAACGCGATCTCCGTCCGCCAGCGCCAAGCGCTCCATCCGGTGGCTTTCGGGCAGATAGATCATCGCCAGGTCGCCGCGCGGCTGCAGCGGGCCCAACACGCTCCGCTGCCCGTCGTGCATCCATACCAGGCGTAGCGGCCGGGCGGCGCCTCGCACGATCACGCCGTACCAGGAGCCGTCCTTCGCGTAGACGACCTTGGCGTCGGCGCCTCCGGTGAAGGCGACCATCCGGTGCGGGCCGGAGGCCATGCGGGCGAACAGGCCGGCATCGGCCAGCATCGCGCGATGCATCGTCTGCTCCCGTTGCAACAGAAAGGCTGCCGGGAGCAAGGCGATCGCCACGAGCGCCGCCATGGCGGCCAACTGTCGCAGGCTCCCGCCGCCCTTCTTGGGTGCCCAGAGGCCTGCGACGCGGGCGCCCAGCGACGCCGGGGCGGCGTATTGCGGCTGCGCCGATGCGGCGGCGGCAACGTCGTCGTACGCTCGCGCCAGGGCTTGCGCGCAGGCCTCGCATACGGCCACGTGCGCGTCGATGGCGCGGGTCTCCGGCGGTTCGAGGAGGCCGAGCGCGTAGAGCCCGACGGTTTCGCTCACGTGCTCGCTCATGATGGCGGTTGCAGCGCGGCGCCGAGCTTACGCAGTCCCATGGCGATGCGGCTTTTTACCGTGCCGAGCGGTTGATCGAGCGTCCTGGCGATCTCGGTGTGCGAGAGTTGTTCGAAGTACGCGAGTTCGAGCGGGCGCCGCTGATCGGGCGGCAGTTTCGTCATCGCGGTGCGCAGGCGATCGTGCTCGACCACGTCGATCACCCGCAATTCGTCGTGCTCTTCCGGCTCGGCCGCAACGCGTTCGAGCAGACGCAGGCGCCGTCGTTTCGAGCGTACGCGAGAGACGGCCTCGTTGCGTACGCAGACCACGAGAAAGCTGCGGATGGCGCCGCGCGCGCGTGTGTAGGCTCCCGGCGAGCGCCAGATGCGGGCGAGCGCGTCGTGCACGACGTCCTCGGCGTCCTCGCCATTTCCGACCACGTGATAGGCGGTCGAATAGAGCAGCGAAGCATACCGCGCGTACGCTTCCTCAAAAGCCCAGCGCTCGTGGGCCGCAAAGGCGTCCGCGAGCGCCGAATCTTCGGCATGGGCCTGCATCGCCGGAAGGCTTCGACGGTGCAACCCAAACGCGCCTGGGAACCGCGGGAGAAGGCCGGCAGCGAACACGTCCCTGGAACGCTCGCCGCCATCCCCTTGGATGAGTCGGGGCTTCGAATGCCGCGCCGCGTGCCGCCCACGAAGGAATTCCGCGCATAAAAACGGCGCGCTCGTGACGAACGCGCCGCTTTTATCGAGCGATGACGCCGGTTATTTCCCGACGGCCTGCTTTGCCATATTGAGGAGCGAGCCGAACGCCTTGGAATCGGAGAT
>DAHUXY010000077.1 GCA_027315505.1 Vulcanimicrobiota bacterium
CCCTGTATTGGCGGGGAAAACCACGCGTGCGCGCGCTCGATATTCGCATCATTCCCGACCCGCCGACGAATTTAGTGATGCTGCAATCGGGGCAGCTGGATTGGAACCTCATCGCGCCGATGCAGGAGCAGATCCTTCGCGGCAAGCCCGGGATGCGCTTTCGCACGACGGCGACTGCAGTCGTCGCTGGGCTCGCGTTCAATACCACGCACCCGCCGCTCGACGACGTGCGCGTGCGCCGTGCGATTGCGATGTCGATCGATCGCGACGCCATCAGCGCGAAGATTACGCTCGGCGCCTACCCCGTGACGAATGCCATCCAACCGCAGTTTTCGTGGGCGTACGATCCGGCGATTCGTCAGCCGGGGTACGACCCGGCACGCGCCGACGCGCTCCTGCGCGCGGCCGGATGGATTCGCGGCGCCGGCGGCGTGCGCCGTAAAGACGGCGAGCCGTTGCACCTTACCTACGTGCAGTTTCCCGAATCGGTCACCGGTGTCGCCGTTGCAACCGCGGTGCAAGCGGAGCTACGCTCGCGCGGCATCCGAGTCACTATCAAAAGCGTAAGCAACGCGCAACTCTTTCTACCGGTGCACGGAACGCTTGCGACCGGGGCCTTCGATATGGCCTACGTTCCCTGGACGCTCGGTGCCGATCCCGACGATTCGGCCGTGCTCGCGTGCGGGGGCTCGGCCAACTACATGCGGTGGTGCAACCCGCAGGTCGACCGGCTCGAGCGCCGCGCCCTTTCGTCGGCATCGCAGGGCGAGCGCAAGCGCCTCTATGCGAGCATCGCGCGAATCGTGGCCGATCGCGTCCCCGTGCTCTACCTCTTTAACGCGCGATACATTTATGCGTATCGGACGCGGCTTCATGGTTTTCGCCCCAACCCGTTTCTGCCGACCTGGAATACTTGGCAATGGAGAACTCTATGATTGCCGCCGTCATAAAAACCGTCTTGAGCAATGCGTTCTTGCTCTTACCGATCGTTGCGATCGTAACGACGTTGGTGAAGTCGCGACGACTGCGCATCGGGCGGCGGCCGCATAACGTCGCCTATCTGCTCTGGGGCGAGATGTTGTTCTACTCGGTCGGTCTCGGATTTATCTGGAGCGGCATCTTTCATGCGTACTTCCAACGGATTGCGGCGCCGAGTATCGGCTGGCAGCCGAGCCCGTTCGAATACGAGCTTGGCTGGCTCGAAATCGGCATCGCGTTCGCCGCGCTCGGTGCGTTGTGGCGCGGCTATGCGTACCGCGCCGCCGTGACGATCCCCGTGGTGGTGTTCGGTTTTGCCGCCGCCGCGCAGCACTTCGCGCAGATCGCGTGTTGCCGTAATGATGCGCCGGGGAATGCGGGGCCGATTCTCTGGGTCGGCGATGTTGCGATCCCGGCCGTCTTTCTCATCCTGATGTGGCTATCGCGTCTTGAGGCGGATCGCCGCTAGGCGACGGCGCTTCTCCCGGCGAGCCGCGCTGGAGCGCTTCGGTGAGCGAATTGAGGCTATCGACCAACAGATCGGTCTCGGCCAAGATGATATCGGCGTCCGGATCGTGCGTTTCGCGGGCCACGCGTTCCAAGGCGCGATAGCCGTCTCGCAGCGAGCGCGTCGGCGCGGGCGTTGTGCCCGTGCGCACCGCTGCGATATCGGCGTCGAGCGCCTCTTCCAGACGGCGCGCGAGGGAGCGTAATGCCGGGCGCTCGATCTTCACCGTGTTGTCGGTTTGCGCGTTGAGCGTGAGCAATGCCAGCGCGAAGCGCTGGGAATGCGCGAGCACGCTCACGGCCACGTCTTGCGGAATGCCGCCCGCGCGCGCCGGCTCGGTGGCCATGCGATCGACCGATGCTTCGGCGGCGACGCGCGCTTGCCAAGCGGTAGTTTGCGCGGCGCGTCGCGCTTGCTCGTCGCGCGCCGCGGGGGAAATATAGCCGGCGAAAATCACGTCCGCGTACACGCGATCGGCCTGGAGTAAATCGGCGAGCCGCTCCCGCGTGAGGCCGCTCTCCCAGGTGGGGAAGGCCAGATACGCGATTGCCGCGAGCGCGCCTCCGATAAACGTGTCCATGACGCGATCGACGACGGCTTGGTGCTCGGGCGTGCCGAGCACCGCGAGCAGCATGATGACGAACGAGGTGACGGTGAGGGTATAGAGCGCGTAATTTACCGAAAACGCTACGTATCCGAGCGCCGCGAAAGCGATCGCCAACTCGATCGAAACGTCGGGTGTCGGGTGCGCGTACACCACCAGCGCCGTTACGAATACCGCACCGATCAACGTGCCGATGATTCTGGCGAAGCCGCGCTCGAAGGTGGCGGTAAAATCGGGTTTGAGGATCAGCACGACGGTGAGCGGTATCCAGTATCCGCGCGCCGCCGGCAGGCGCTGCGCGAAGAGCATCGCTAGCCCCAGAGCCAGCGCGAGGCGCACGGCATGGCGCCCCACCGGCGAACGCAGATTGAGATTCGAGCGTATCGCGAGCCATCCGTCGCTCCAGCGGTCCACGTGCGGGCGCAGCCGCGGCGGCGCTTCGAGCCCGGTGGTCTCGGCCGGCAGGCCCGCGCTTCGCCACGCGGCGCGCAGCTGCCCGAGAAGCGCTTGCGCCTGCGCGAATGCGTGGCGCGCGCCCGGCCGCGCGTTGACGGTATCGACGGCGTGCTCCGCATCCTCCCACAAACCATCGTGCGCTTCGGGCTCGCTCGCGCGATCGAGCGCGGACGCGATCGCTTCGAGCACGAGCGCGGACGTGGAGCCGACTTGCTCGATGGCCGCGCACATCGCGCGCTCCCCTTGCTGCTCCCAATAATAGTGATCCGCGGTGAGCGCTGCGAGCGCGGCGCGGATGCGTTCCGCTTCGTCTTGCAGCACCGAGAAAGCGACGAGGTCGCGGCGGCGGGCGAACGGTTGAGGGTCGGCGAGCGCCGCGCGCACGCTTTGGAAGAGGCTCGCATCGGGCAGGGCGTGCGTTCCGCCCGCAATCGCGCGCGCGTAGGCGGCGAGCGCCGCATAGGCATCGCGAAGGACGCCGCGTTCGATGCCGTATCGTCGCATCGGCCAGATGGCCACGAGCAGCAGCGTCTGCAAGAGTCCGCCGGCGAGTACGAGGCCCGACTGCACGAGTATCTGCTGCCCGTCGAACGAGTACGCGCTTGCGAGCGCCAACGCAACGCACGAGTTGAGGCCGACGACCGTTGCCGCCGGGCCCAGTGCGACGAGCGCCCCGTAGGCGAAGCCCCAAGCAACGGCGACCAAGATCATCGCAAGGGGATGCGGCGCGGCGAGCGATCCGGCGGCGGTCGAGACCGCCATGCCGAAGGCGGTCCATAGCATTGCCGCAGCGCGCGTACGATAGACCCCCTGCTGCGACGCGAATCCCACGCTCAATGCGCCGATCGCGGCGGCTAGTCCGAACGCCGGATAGCCGAGCACCAGTGCGACCAGCAGCGGAACGGCAACGCCGGCCGTGCAGCGCGCCACATAGCCCAGCTCGATTTTTGAGGTGTCGAAGACTAGTGCGCTACGCGCCGCGTAGCCGAAGCTGCGCCGTTGTTTGCTTGCCACGCGCGTTATCTCAGGTACGCGTCGACTTCGATTTCGACCAGCAGCTCCGGAGCGATCAGCCGCGCCACCTCAACCATCGTCGCGGCCGGGCGGATGTCGGCGAAGGCTTCGCGATGCGCCTTACCGATCTGCGCCCAATCGGCGATATTCGTCGTAAAGATGCGCGTGCGCACGACGTCGTCGAGCGAGGCTCCCGCTTCAACCAAGGCCACTTCGATGCGAGCGATCGCGGCTTTCGTTTGCTCGTATGCGTCCGCTCCGTCTGCGGTCGTACCGGAGACGAATACGAAATCGCCGGCGCGCACGGCACGCGAGTAGCCGACCCGTGTCTCCCACACGCTGCCGCCATCGATGTGCCGGCGCGTCGAACTCACAGCGCCTTGACGGCCGCCGTCAGGGCATCGACCGACGCTTTCGCATCGCCGAAGAGCATCGACGTATTCGGCATCTCGTAGAGCGGGTTTTCAATCCCGGCAAATCCCGAACGCATGGAGCGCTTGAGCACGACCACGTTCGCAGCCTTGTCGACGTCGAGAATCGGCATCCCGTAAATCGGCGAACTCGTCACGTTGCGAGCGGCCGGGTTGGTAACGTCGTTCGCGCCGATCACCAGCGCGACGTCGGTGGTTGGAAATTCGGGATTCACGTCTTCCATATCGAGCAGTTGCGGATACGGAACGTTCGCTTCGGCGAGCAGGACGTTCATATGGCCGGGCATGCGTCCGGCGACCGGGTGAATCGCGTAGGCCACCTTGACGCCGCGCTTTTCGAGCTGATCCGCCAGGGCTTTGACGCTGTGTTGCGCCTGCGCGACCGCCATGCCATAGCCGGGCACGAAGATCACCTTCTGCGCGTAGGCAAGCATCACCGCGACGTCGTCGGCGCTGGCGCTGCGAATGTTCTGCGGGCCACCGCCGGCGCCGCCCGCCGGCTCGCTGCCGCCGGCCGCACCGAATGCGCCAAAGAGGACGTTGGTGAGCGGACGATTCATCGCCTTGCCCATGAGCACGGTGAGCAGCGTACCGCTCGCCCCGACGAGCGCGCCGCAGATGATGAGCAGCGTCGAATTGATTTCGAATCCGGTAATCGCGACCGCGACGCCGGTAAACGAATTGAGCAGCGAGATCACCACCGGCATATCCGCGCCGCCGATCGGCAGTACGAAGAGCACGCCCAGCGCGAGCGCGACGACGAGCAGCACCGGATACGCCCACACCGGAAGCGTCCCGGCGGTGGCGACGAACCAAACCGCGATGGCGGCGGCGCTCAGCGCCAGGATGCCGTTGACGAATTGCTGCCCGGGATAGGTGATGGGCCGGCCGGTCATCAGCTCTTGGAGCTTGAGAAACGCGATGATCGAGCCCGCAAAACTCAGGGCACCGATGATCGCCGAAAGGATGAGCGAAACCGAGATCACCGGATCGATCGGGTTCGAGCCCGAGGCGTAGACGTAGTATTCAACCGTCGAGATGAGCGCCGCCGCGCCGCCGCCCGCACCGTTGTAGAGGGCGACCATCTGCGGCATCGCAGTCATCTTTACTTTGACGGCGGCAAGAACGCCGATCGTCCCGCCGAGGATCACGCCGATCGCGATGGCCCACCAGCCGATGCCGAGTGTCGTTACCAGCACGCCGATGACGGCGATCAACATGCCGACGGCTGCCAATCGGTTCCCCAGGCGCGCCGTCGGCGGCGCGTTGAGATAATGCAAGCCGAGAATGAAGAGCGCGATCGCCACTAAGTCCGCGAGGGAAATCGCGACGTTCATTTGCTCTCCTTCCGCCGGAACATCTGCAACATGCGCTCGGTGACGGCGAAGCCGCCGAAGACGTTAATCGCGCCGAGCGTCACCATGATAATCGCGAGCGTGGTGAGCAACGGGTTATTCCCTTGCACGCCAAACAAATTCGCCACCACGACGATCGCGCCGACGATCACGACCCCGTGAATCGCATTGGTTGCGGACATCAGCGGCGTATGCAGGGTCGTGGGCACTTTCGAGATCACCTCGAATCCGACGAACACCGCCAACACCAGCACGGTGAGCAGGGTCATCAAGTGCGTAACGTCGGTCACGATTTGTTTCCTCCTACGAGTGCTGTACCGTCGCGAGCGATGCATGCACCGCGCACCACCTCGTCGTTCATGTCCACGACGAACGCGCCGTCCACGACCATCGGCGTTAGGAGCGCAAACACGTTGCGCGAGTAGAGCATGCTTGCGTGGTACGGCATGCTCCCCGCTAGATTGGTGGTGCCGATGATCTGCACGCCATTTGGCGAGATCACGATCTCGTCGGCCTTGGTGAGCGCGCTGTTGCCGCCGCTCTCCGCCGCCAAATCGACGATAACGCTTCCGGGCTTCATCGCCGCGATCGCCGCTTCGCTCACCAGCACGGGGGCGCGGCGTCCCGGCACCAGCGCCGTCGTAATAACGACGTCGTTCGCGCCGATCTGCTCGACCATCCAGGTGCGTTGCCGCTCTTGCTGTTCGGGCGTGAGCTCTTTGGCATAACCGCCGCTGCCTTCGGCATCGGCGCCGAGATCGAACTCCAGGAAGTTCGCGCCGAGCGATTGCACCTGTTCGCGCACGGCGGCCCGTACGTCGTACCCGCTCACCACAGCGCCGAGCCGGCGCGCGGTAGCGATCGCCTGCAATCCCGCGACACCCGCCCCGAGCACCAACACCTTGGCGGGCGGAATCGTACCGGCCGCGGTCGTGAGCATCGGGAAGAATTTCGGCAAGGCGGACGCTGCAAGGAGCACCGCTTTGTATCCCGCGATGTTGCTCTGCGACGAAAGCGCGTCCATCGATTGCGCGCGCGTGATGCGTGGAATCATCTCCATCGCGAGGGCGGTGAGCCCGCGCTGGGCCAGCGTCTCAACGTACGCCGGGTCGCCGAGCGGGTTAAAAAACCCGACGACTGCGGCGCCGGGCTTCATGGCTGCGAGCACCGCTTCGCTCGGGCGCCCGACGGTGACGACCACGTCGGCGTCGGCGGCAAGCTGCGCCGTGCTCTCGGCCATCTGCGCCCCGGCGGCGGCATAGAGTTCGTCCGGATAGGCGGCCGCGGTTCCGGCCCCCCGTTCGATGCGCACGGTGTTTCCGGCCTTGACGAATCGGGCGACGGTCTCCGGCACGAGCGCGACGCGGCGTTCGTTGGAGGCGGCCTCACGTGGAACGGCTACGATCATGCTCGCGAGTTCCGCGCCATACGGGCTAACCCTCCGGTCGCTATGCTGCGGTCACACGTGGAGTTGGCGGGCGAGGAGGGCGATGAGGACGGCGAAGGCGACGGCGCCGCCGATGTGCGCGGCGTACTCGCTGCGCATCGTGCGCCCGTTCGAGAAGAACGCGATCGTGAAATCGGCGACCGAGAGCAGCACGCCGATGACGCAGAGAATCAGTAATTGCAGCGCGTCTTGGAAGTAGACGCCGGCGCCGAAGATCAGCCCGATCAGCAGATCGCGCGCGCCGGTCGCGCGCACGAACGCGAGCCCGGCCGGGTCTTGCACCGGAATGCCGTAGCTGCGCGAAAGCCGCTGCGGGGAGACGAGCGCGAGCGTGCCGATGGAGAGCAGGCCGATTGCGGCGAGCCCGCAGAGGGCGAGCGCGAGGTTGGGCACGTTAGCGAATGTCGACCTTGTTGCGCAACGTGCCGATACGTTCGATCTCCACTTCCATCATGTCGCCGTTCGCGAGAAACTCGGGTGGCGTGCGCGCGAAGCCGACGCCTTCCGGCGTTCCGGTCGCGATCACGTCGCCCGGCTCGAGGGTCATGCCTTTGGAGAGTTCGGCAATCAAGCGCGGAATGCGAAAGATCATGCTGCCGGTCGAGCTGAGCTGCTTCTGCTCGCCGTTCAGGCGGAAACCGATCGAGAGCGCGTGCGGGTCGCTCACTTCGTCGGCGGTAACGATCCACGGCCCCAGCGGGCACGTATCGTCCAGGCTCTTCCCCTTGAACCATTGGAGATGCGCGCGCTGCAGATCGCGGGCGGTGACGTCGTTCAGGCACGTGTAACCGAATACGACGTCCATCGCTTGCGCTTCGGTGACGTCTTTGCATCGCGTACCGATGACGACCGCCAACTCGGCTTCGAAATCGTACTGCGGCGAGACGCGGGCCTGAAGGTGCAGGGTCGCGTCCGGCGCTGCGAGCGCGGTCGGCGCTTTGGTGAAGAACGTCGGCACGTCCGGCAGCTTGAGATCGAGCCCCAGCGCCTTCGAGCCTTCCTTCGCATGCTCGAGATAGTTGCGGCCGACGCAGAAAATGTTGCGCTGCGGCCGCACCGGAACGTCCAGGCGAACGTCGCGTAACGCGACCGTCTCGCCGCCCAGGGCGGCGCTGCGCCGATCCGGCGAGAGGGCGATGTACGAGCGCAAATCGGGTGCGTCGATGACGCGCACCGTCTCGCCCTCCAGAGTGCCGGGCCGAACGCGGCCTTGCGCGTCGATAAAGCTAACCAAACGCATCAGTCGATGTACTCCTCGCGACGTCGGGTGAGATGCCAGAACTCGCAGTATCGGCAGCGGTAGACGTTCAGCGCATCGGCCATACCATTCATCGCGGCGGTGGCGCGCGCATGCTGCTCGCTGGGATAGGCATCCTTCGACCCGCAGCTCCGCGCGCGATCCGCCGCCTCGTCGAAAAAAAGCGCCCGAGGGAGCGGCGAACGTTCCTTCGGGCGCTTGCGCTTGGCCATCTCGGGTCTAGCCGTGCGGGTGTGGGGTCGGCTTAGCTTTTAGGATGCTGTTCAGCGCTGGGAGGGATGGGGCTTTCTGCTGGTCTTCCTGATGGGCTTCATCGACCATCTGGTTGGCCGCGCCGCGCATGGATCCCCAATTGCCGCCGGCCCGCAGGAGCGAGACGTGGCGCGTCACCGTGGCGCCGTGCGGATTGTAGTCGTACGTTACCTTGTAGAGGCCGACTTCCGCCGTTCCGTCGGGGTGGCGAATCCAGGTTTGCAGCACGTTGCCGTAGGTCTGCGCGTTGAAGGTGAGGTTCGGGCACGATTTGCCCGATTTCACGCGTACGACCTGGCCGAGCTTGTTCACCTCCACCACGAATTCCGTATGAAGTTTGACTTTCGAGAGGTGCGGCGTGGGCAGCGGAAGCGGCTTCTTGGCCGCCGCGTGGGCCGGCTGGGTCGCGGCAAATGCCGGTACGCCGGGCAGGAGGAGGAGCAAAGCGAGCGCGCTTGCCCGCTGTAGGGTCGTCATGGTCGGTTCTCGCGTTCGTTAAAGATCCAAGTATTAATTGCGTGAGAGCGCAACGAAGGCATGCCCGCACGATCCGCAGGCCACGACCACCGCATAGTGGTCCTTTTCGCGCAATGCTTCGAGTTGGTTCGTTTGCTCGTCACATCCGCAGAAACGGCATCGCGTGGAGGTAGAGTTCCCTCCGGTTCCTTGCTCGTCCACTTTCAGCCGCCTTTACTCGCGCGCGGGGCATCAACCTTCCCTCGCCGAAGGCCGTTGGGCCGATGTTCGTCTTTCGCACGTTTTTCGCGATGCTGCTCGCCCTTGCGCTCGCTAGCACCCCGGTCTTTGCCGCTCGTCCCATTGTCGATTTGCATAGCTTAGATGCGTACTTTGCCCTTTTCGCGCAAGATTCTAACGTGCCGTGGCAGACGACCAAGGTGCGGCTCGACACCTATTCGGGCACGCCGGTCGATTTTGCCATCTATCAGGTAGACCCGGGCGACGTGCTGACGGCGGGCTCGAACGCGCGCCCTCGGGCCATCGACACGCGCGGGCGCAAACCGGTTGCGACGTTTCGCTACTCGCCCCCGGGCGGCTATCAATTCGGCTCGAACGAGGTGGCGCTGCCGCTCGGGAATCGCCAAGGCTTCTTTGTGGTCGAAGCGCGGCGCGGCAAGGTCGGCGAGCAAGTCTGGATCAACCGCACGCGCGTCGGCCTGCTAACGAAGGAGACGCCGGGGCAAATCTTGCTCTATGGGGCCGATCTCGGTTCCGGCCGCGCGCTCGCTCGCATGCGCGTGCAGTTCGTCGTCGGCTCGAAGTTCGTCACCCGCCTCACGGACGCGCACGGCGTCGTCACCTGGGACCGCTCTCCGCGTCCGGTCTTCGCGCTCGCGCAATGGGGTAAGAGTTACGCGTTCGTCAGCCTGCTGCCGCAGGCGCCGTTACCGGCAACGATCGTCGGCGTGCG
The DNA here is from genome assembly GCA_027315505.1 of Vulcanimicrobiota bacterium. Taxonomy (GTDB): domain Bacteria; phylum Vulcanimicrobiota; class Vulcanimicrobiia; order Vulcanimicrobiales; family Vulcanimicrobiaceae; genus DAHUXY01. The sequence goes on from DAHUXY010000077.1 coordinate 9,733, forward strand.
CACGCAGACCGCCGTCATCCACGCGGGAGATAGCGTGAACGTGGTCGGCTTCGCGCGGACGCGTTCC
>DAHUXY010000085.1 GCA_027315505.1 Vulcanimicrobiota bacterium
TTCTCCCGCTGTCGCTTCTCCTCGCCGGCAATGGCGGCAAAAATCTCGGGATCCTGCGACTCGATCGTACTACGCGTCAAAATGTCCATAACAGTCCTAACTCTAGCGGATGGGAGGCTTGGGGTCTTGCGACGATGGGCGTAGGGCGGCGGCGAAACGCGACGAGGAGCGTGCGAACCACCATACGGCGAGCGCGATCAGTGCCGCGCCAAAGAAGATCGCTCCACGGAGCATGTGCACGGCAACGACGAACACGGCGAGTGCGGCCACCATGCCGACTGCGGCGTTTCCGAACTGCTTCACAGAAGATCTTTCGGTGTCTGCGCGTCGGTAACGGACCCGCCTTCGATGGCTTTGAGCGTGCGCGTGCGTTGATCGTCGGTGAACTGGAAGAGTTGCTCGGTGCGGTGCGCGTGGCGGCCGCCCTCGAACGGCGTGTCGAAGAACGCGCGCAAGAGCTGTTCGGTCATCTCCCAGCCGGTGAGGCGTTCGGAGAGCGCGAGCACGTTCGCGTCGTTGTGGCGGCGCGCAAGTTCGGTCATATAGGGTTCGAACACGGGTGCGCAGCGCACGCCCGGTACTTTGTTGGCGGCCATGGCGATGCCCAGGCTCGACCCGCACACGACGATGCCCCGATCGGCCTGACCGGACGCGACGGCTTCGCCCACCGCATAGCCGTACTGCGGATAATCGACCGGCGTCGCGTCGTGCGTGCCGAAATCGAGCACCTCGTGCCCGGTTTTGCGCAGCATGTCTGCGATGCGATCTTTGTATTCAAAGCCGGCGTGATCGGCACCGAGGGCGATTTTCATGGTGGCTAGGTTTCTCCGTTGCACGGTCGAACGACGCACGCCGTTATGAAGCTAGCGTGCACGAGCGGCGCCTTCGACCGCACGATACATCGTGGCGATCTCACGCAACTCGAGTTCATCGAGCGGTGCGCTCGCGAGCTGGCCTGCGACGGAATCGTGTTAGACGTGCGGCATTTTCCGCGCACCGACGACGACTACCTCGCCCAGCTCAAGAAGTTCGCGGCGGATCTGGGACTGTGTATAGCGGCAATCGACGACGGCGGCTTCTTCGCAGGCGACGCTTCGGCGATCTCGGCGACCCTGGCCTTGGCCACGCGCCTCGGAGCGCCGCTGGTCACCGGGCGACTGCTGGCCGAGACGGCGCGGTCGTGGAGCGAGCAAGCGGAGATCCTCGGAGTAGCGACCGGCCAAGCGAAGGCGGCCAACGTCACGCTCGCACTGCGCAACGCTCCGGGCACCTTTGCCGCGGCCGCGCGCGACTGCAAACGGGCGATGAAAGAGGCCGATTCGGCATGGCTTCGGGTGGGGCTCGACGTGAGCGCCATATCGCCTGAGGATGGGCGGGCACTCTCGGACAAAGCGGTCCTGCTGTGGCGATCGATCGACGACCCGGCACCCTTCGACGCGCCGGCCTTCGATGCGTTTCGCGGAACGCTCGTCCTCGACGATGCCTCGGGTGATGCAACCACGGCCGGCATGCAAAACGCGCTGCGGAATATCCGCAACGCGCTTGCTACTCGAGAACTCAACCGCACGTAGCGTCTACCGCGCGAGGTGTCTGAACCTGCGTCTCGCAGGTGGGTGCGGCCCGGGCGCAGGTGTGGCAGGTACGAAACCCAAGCCTCACCGGTCGTATCCGGAGCTGATGCTCCCAGGGTTATCTAGTCGGTTCGGGACCTATACGCGTTGCGCGCTACACGCAGTCGAGCCTCTCTACCGTACCATCGCCCGTCAAGGGGCTTGACAGATGGACGTTCTCCCTTTCGATCCCGGGTCCGGGCGCGACGCGGCGCCAACGGCCGCTCGGCTACAAGCTATCGGCGATCCGCTTCCCGAGCCTCTAGCGACCGGAACGGCGGCGCGTGATGGTAGCGCACCATGTATGCGCCTAGCGATTCGCGCTCGTTCATCCGCCACGGTTCGCTGCGCGTGCCCCGCGCAGCCGATCCTCTCTACGAAGCGGCCAAGCACTACCTCTCGCGCGTCCCCGCCGAGCGCCGCCTCTTCGATCGGTTGGAGCGCGCGCCGAGCCGGCGTTTTACCCTCGCCGTCAACCATCGCAACGACGATCACTTCGATCCGAACACCGACACGATCGCGTGGGATCCTTATAGTGCGTTGCGGACGACGGCCGGCGGGCGCCAATCTCCCGCCCTCGGCCTCGGGCACGAAATCGACCACGCGGTCGAGAATCCCGGCACCGAAAATCGCTTGCGGAACCGCGTCGATGGACGCTATGACGATGCCGAAGAGCGCCGCGTCATCACCGGCTCCGAAACGCGCGCGGCGCGCGCCCTCCACGAAAGTATTCGTCACAATCATGGCGGCACGACCTATCGCGTCGCCTCACCGCTCGTGCGTTAGCGCGCGCGAGGCTTGCCCAGGGCGGCGCCGTAGGCCTCCAGCGCGCGATCGCGCGCTGCCGCGTGATCGACGATCGGTGGCGGGTAGTCGCTGCCCACGATGCATGCGCTCTGCGTTTGGAGCAGCGGCGGCATCTCCCACGGTGCGTGGATGTACGCGGCCGGGACGTTGCGCAACGCCGGAAGCTGCGCGCGGATAAACGTCCCCTCCGGGTCGCATTTTTTGCTCTGCAGGATCGGGTTGAAGACACGGAAGTATGGCGCAGCGTCGGTGCCCGTTGAAGCCGACCACTGCCAGCCGCCGTTGTTTTGCGCGAGGTCGGCA
>DAHUXY010000119.1 GCA_027315505.1 Vulcanimicrobiota bacterium
ATCGTGGCAATCGCATCGCCCGCCGGCCGCGGAGGCCGGGCCGGATCGCTGGTGTTGGAGCCGCGGTACCTCGTCCTTCCGGACGGCACGCACCTCGGCGTCGTCCTCAATCACCACACGAACGCGCTGGATCGCACCGGAAAAAGCGACGATGCTCCGGGGCTCCTGGGCGCCATCCCGGTTCCCGGCGTCGGCGCGGCCATCGGAATCTTCAACTACTTCCACAACGGAAAGAACATCGAAGTGCAACGAGGCAGCGTGTTCACGATCTTCCCGAGTGACGATCCGTCGGTCGAGCGCTGCCAGCGGCACCCCAGCTATTAGCCCATCGCCGCCGTTATCCAAGCGGCGAGGATGGCGGTGGTATCGCGCTCGCGCTCGCGATGCGGCGAGTGCCCGCAACGATCGAGAATGACGCGGTCCACCGGCCCCTTCACCTCGCGGGCGATGGCCTCGATCTGCGCGAGCGTTCCGTATTCGTCTTGCGCCCCTTGGATACACAATACGGGAGCCTCGATGCGCGCGAGATACGGCTCGATGTTCCAAGCTAGAAAATCCGGATGCAACCAAATGTCGTTCCAACCGAAAAACGTTGCGTCGACATCGTCGTGGTGGCGGGCCATGCGTTCGCGCAGATCGCCGTTTCGATACCGCTGCCCGATCTCCGCAATGCTGCGGACGGAGAGCTCTTCGACGAACACGTGCGGCGCCTCAAGGGCCACCGCCGAGACCCGCTGCGGATGTTCGGCCGCGTAGATAAGCGCGACCGACGCACCGTCGCTGTGGCCGACCAATATCGCTCGCTCGATCTCGTAGCGGTCGAGGAGTTCGGGCAACGCGAGCGAGGCCTCGTCATGCATGTACCGCACGTCGCGCGGCCCCGACAACGTTTCGGATCGCCCGTTGCCGTAACGCGAATACACCAGCGCGCCCAGGCCGGTGCGGCTCGCGATGGCTTGCGGAAAATCGCGCCAAAGCCCGATCGAACCGAGCCCTTCGTGCAGAAAGACCAACGCCGGCGCGTCGTTCCGGCGCGGGCCGATCCACTGCGCGTCGACACGTCGCCCGGCCGCCTCGACGAACATGCGCCTACGCTTTCGGCGTGAAATCGAGCGAGAGCGAATTGATGCAGTATCGCGAGCCCAAAGGCCCCGGGCCGTCGTCGAAGACGTGGCCCAGATGCGAATCGCAGCGCGCGCAGCGCACTTCGGTGCGCACCATGCCGTGGCTCCGGTCTTCGATCAAACGCACGTTTTGCCGTTCTTCCGGGTGTGTGAAACTCGGCCATCCGCAGTGCGACTCGAACTTCGAATCGGCCGTGAAGAGCGGCGCGGCGCACGCGCCGCACACATAGATTCCGTCCTCGTCAACCTGCAGCAGCGAGCCCGTGAACGGGCGCTCCGTCCCGGCCCGGCGCAGAACGGCATAACGCTCCGGGCCGAGTTCCGCCAGCCACTCCGCTTCACTTTTAACCACGCTGGGGCGATCTTGATTCTCCATCGTTTCTTAGAACGCCCCAAAAGGCTGGGCCGGATGCAGCGCCGTTACGGGCGACGGTAGATGCTACGCCGCAAAGCCGGAAGATGCGGGTTCTCCCACATGGTGCCGTTCTCGAACCGAATGCGCAGCGGCACGCACCGGGCGAGGCCCGTCCCGAGCGGAAAGACGTTCGAGCTGATGCCGAATTCATGCCGGATTTCGACGCCCGGCGAGAAGGTGCCGACATCGCGCACCTCGGCGACGAGGCTGCCCTTGGCAACCAGCCCGAACTCGATTTCTTTAATCACGGTCTGCGTCTGATTGACGTAATTGATGCCGAGACTGGGGTTGCTGCTCAGCGGCGCCTGATAGTAGCGCAGCCCGTAGACGTCGACCCAATAGTAGGGGCCCATCGGATAGTAGCCGGGCACGTATCCCGGCGCAAAAGCGGTGCCGCGCGAAGGGTTACACGCCAGGACCTTGATGGGATGAGGCGGTTTCACGGCCGCAATCGCTTGGGCCGGCAACGCCACCAGGGCCGTCAGGAGCAGTACTCGGCCGATGATCGGATGGATGCGTTTCATGCTGTACTCCTTGCCGCGCCGCCGAACGACGGCGATAAAGAAGCCTTCACCAACGCATCGCAGGAACCCGGCCCCGCCCCCAGGCATAGCTGCGGCCATGGACCGACCGCTAGTACGTGGAGGCGAGTTCTCCGATGTGGACGCGCACGATACGAATGCCCTCATCGCATACCTCGATCTCGCGACGGACCTCTCGTCGCACGACAAGCGAGAGAGCTATCGGGCGCAAGGCATCGGCCCTAATATGCACGTGCTCGACGTGGGCTGCGGCACGGGTGACGACGTTCGCGCGATGGCGGCGCTCGTGGGGCCCGGCGGCAGCGTAGCCGGGATCGACCCGAGTTCCGCGATGATCGAGGAGGCGCGAAGGCGCGGGGTGCCTTCCAACGCGCGTTTCGAGCAAGGGGCGGCGGCGAGCCTCGCGTTCGAGGACGGCGCGTTCGACGCATGCCGCGCCGAGCGCGTCTTTCAGCATCTGCACGATCCGGCGGCGGCCGCCTGCGAGCTGTACCGTGTGAGCAAGGCGGGTGGGTCGGTGCTGCTGATCGACCAGGATTGGGAGACCCTCACCATCGCCGGCGGACGGCCCGACATTACGCGGCGCGTCGTCCATGCCTACGCCGAGCGGCTGGCGAGCGGGAGCGCGGGCAGCGAGCATCGCCGGTGGTTGCGCAGGGCCGGATTCACCAGCATTTCAACCCATGCGATAGCTGCGATGCCGAACCTGACGACGGCCTTCTCGCAATTTCTCAACGCCGGCATCGATTACGCGCTCGAAGCGGCGGCGATTGAGACGAACGACGCGCACGAATGGCTGCTCTCTCTGTTGCAAGCCGAAGCCGCGGGGGAGTTTACCTGCGCGGTGACCGCCTTCTTCAGCCTCGCGCGGCGGTAATGCTACGCGCTCTCGCGCGAACGATTGCGCAGAACCTCGATCGCGCCGATGAGGCGCTGGTTGATATCGTCGCCCTCCGCGCTGCCGAAGCTGGCGGCTAGAGCCGCCGCCGATTGCGCGCTCTCCTCGCGGTGATGCTGCACGACGTTGACGTAACCCGCGAGGCGCGCGAACAATTCGCGTTCGCCCGGCGTGGCGGTTCCGGAGAGACGCGCGATACTCGCGGTGGGAAAGGACGTGAGGCCCAGAACGATCGTCTCGACGTCGCTCGTGGCTCCCGGCGCCGCGAGATACGCGGCCGAGCGCCGGAGCGACTCCTCGGAAAACACGTCGTCCAGACCTTCGGGCGGTAAGCAGACGAATCGTCCCACGACGCCGGCGCGGACCAATCGTTCGCAAATCGCGGCGACGCGCGCGAGATTGGCAACGTTGGCCAACAACGAGCCGGTGATGAAATCGAGGCCGTCGACCGACCATCGGAAGTGGCGCCGTCCGGCCAGATGCACGATGGAAAGGCGCGCAACGTTCGTGCTCGGGACCGGCATCCAGGAAAACTCCCAAGCGGTCTCGGCGACGCGCGAGATCGCACCGAACTCCCGCAGTGCTGCAAGCACCTGCGGTTGTGAAGCGCCGGGGGCGACCTCGAGAACGACGCTGCCGTCCATCGCGCCCCTCGTTCGCGCAGCCGGCGAGAAACTCTTGGGAGGGTTGGGGGCCCGGCCCGCCGCCGGGCGAATCTTAACGAAACCATGAAAGACGACAGCGAAGCCCTGGCGCGCCGCAACGCCCAAGCCGCCTATGCATTTCACATCATCGCGATCGTGTTGCTGGCGGCGTTCGCGCTCGTGCAGATCCTGGAATTTCTGGGCCGGCTCCGCACGGTCACGACGATCGTGCTCGCAGCGGTCTTCTTTTGCTACCTCATCTACCCGGCGGTACGAAGCTTGCGCCGGCGGCTCCCGATGTGGGCCTCGCTGCTGGCGGTCTATTTCGCATTCGGCTGCGTGCTGTTCGGCGTAATCGCCGTCGTCGTCCCGCTCGCGACGCAGAACGTTCAGCAGCTCACGCACGACGCGCCGCGGCTGATAGAGAACGCGCGCATGACGCTCGCCGACCCGAGTAATCCGATCGTCGCGCGCCTTCCACCACAGGCCACCGCCTATTTGGCGAATCTGCCGGCCGAAGTGACGTTGCTGATCGAGCGCTACGGCGGCGCGACTACCACCCACGTTTTCGCATTCGTCCTCTCCGCCGCGTCGATCGTCGTGCTGTTCGTGATCGTTCCGATTTTTGCAGCCTATCTGCTGCTGGACGCGGAGCGCGTTCACGCATCGATTCTGGCGATGGTGCCGCGCGCGCGCCGCCCGCTGGTGGCGAAAATCGTCAAGGATTTCGATACCGTCTTGGGCGGCTTCGTGCGCGGACAGTTGATCGTCGCGGCTATCGTCGGCATTCTCGTGACGATTCTGCTCCTGGTCCTGCACGTGCAGTACGCCGTCTTGATCGGGCTGTTAGCGGGCCTGTTCGAGATCATGCCGTACGTGGGTGCGATTGCGGGAGCGATTCCCGCAGTGGCGATCGCGCTGTTCAGTAACGGCTGGCAGAACGCGCTATACGTCGTCATCGGTTTCGTCGTCATCAATCAAATCGAAGGGCATCTCATCTCGCCGTTCATCGTCAGTGAGAGCGTCGGGCTGAGCCCGCTGTTCGTATTGCTCGCCCTGCTCGCGGGCGGCGAACTGCTCGGGATCCCGGGCCTGCTCCTAGCCATTCCGGTAGCCGGGCTCATCCGGGTGCTCATCGTAAACCTGGTCCCCACGCAACGGTAAAGAGAACGTAAACGGATTCTGCCCCCCGGTAGCCAAGCAAGCAGTATTGCACGTTCTCTAGGAGGGTAGACACCGTGGCTGTGACTTCCACAAACCCATCCGTCGCTGACCCTGCACCACTAGGGCTAGCAGCGTTCGCACTCACCACCTTCGTGCTCTCGGCGGCCAACGCCGGGCTCATCCCCAAAGGCGGCGACGCGGCCGTCCTCGGCCTTGCGTTCGCCTACGGCGGCGTCACGCAGCTATGCGCCGGAATGTGGGAATTCAAGCGCAACAACACGTTCGGCGCGACCGCCTTTTCCTCGTATGGCGCCTTCTGGATATCGTTCTTCCTATTGATCACCTACTTCGCAGCGAAGATCCCGCCCGACGCCGCGCCGAGCGCAATCGGATTCTTCTTGCTGGCGTGGGGCATCTTTACCGCGTACATGACGATTGCCGCGCTGCGCCTCAGTAAGCCGGTCCTCACCGTGTTCGTGCTCCTGACGATCACGTTCTTCGTCCTCGCAGCCGGAGCGTTTACCTCGAACCCGGGCATGAGCATGGCCGGCGGATACCTCGGTTTGGCAACCGCCATCGCCGCATGGTACGCCTCGGCAATGGGCGTCATCGCCTCAACGCGCGGCTAACCCTACAGCGCGGGTAGCGCTTCCAGCTCCTCTTCGGGCGGCAGAATCTCACGAAAGAACATCCAGTACAATCCCGCGTTGAGGAGCTGAAGCGCAGCCGCGAGTTCGAGCGGCAGGCCGATCCACGCGTGCTCGATCAGCACGCCGGCCGTTGCCGGGCCCCCCATGGCCGCCACGCGGCCGGGAAAGTTCGAAAGCGCCGAGACGCGCGAGCGTTCGCCGGCCGGAACGACGCCCATTGCATACGATTGGCGCACGGGCAACGTCGCGATGTTCAGCATCATCCGCGCCGCGTAGATCGCCCCCGCGATGACGAACGTCGGCGCGAGCGGAATCAGCGCTAAGAGCGCGCACGAAAGCACCCGTAGCGCAACCACCGTCTTCACCGCGCCGCCCAAGAACCGCACGATGCGGGTTACGCCCAAATAGGATGCGATCGAGAGCACGTTGATCGCAACGTAGAGTTGCGCGATCGGCGCGGCTCCAACCCCATAACGCTCGTGAAACCACAGCACGAGAATCGGGCCGAGAAACCCGATAGCAAGGCCGTTGGTAGCGTTCGTCACCATGAAGCGCCGGATCAGCGGCCACGTGGTCTTGGCGATCGGCTGCGGACGCGCGCCGCGCGCGCGTTGCACCTTCGATTCGCGAATCGGCAGCACGACCAGCGCCAGCGCGAGCCCGAGGACGGCGGTTAACCAAAACAACGGCGTGTACGATGACACACCGCTGTATCCAAAGCCTCGCAGCAAATGCGGCGCCATCGCGAAACCCGCGCCGGCAATACTTCCGAACGTGCCGACGAGC
>DAHUXY010000126.1 GCA_027315505.1 Vulcanimicrobiota bacterium
TTCGTCGTTGCTCCCGCCATCCTGGCTCCGCTCCTCCTTCACAGGCCCCGGCACACCGGTGTAGCCCGCTCTCACGCGGTACTACAGTCCGTGCAGAGGATTTACTGTGGTGGGAGGCCGCTGCTGCCGCCCATGCCGCCCATTCCGGTGCCGGGGTTGATGTTTTCGATCCAGTTTTCTTTCGGGCGATAGGCGGCCGTAAAGGGAATCTCGCCCTTCGCATCCGTCAGAAGGCCGAGCATGTCGGTCGTTCCATCGAGAGTTGACTGGAAGAGCATCGTCGTGCCATCCGGCATCGAAACCACGACGCGCATGTGTTTACCGTCGACGGAGCCTTCGAGCGGATACTTTTTGCCGTTGGCATCCATGTACTCGCCGGTGAGCGTGTCGGCGACTTGATCGAGTTTGAAGTGCGTGTATTGCGTGCGCGCGTTTTCGCGCTGAATTTGGATTTCCCAGACGCCCGAGATGCCTTTGCGTGCATTGACGGGCGGAGTCGGCGTGGGTTTCGGTGTCGGCACGGGCTTGCCGTGCACGAGTAGCGGAATCGGGGTGATCACCGGGGTGGGGAACGCGGGCATCGCGCTCGTGACCGGTGCCGGGAGCGCGCTGGCTGAAGGGGCCGCCGACGGCGCCGTCAATGGCGGCGGGCTCGGGGGCGGCGTAGAAGCGACCGCTACGCTTGCTTGCGTGAGCGACGGGGCCAAGAGCGCTGCGAAGGCGCTAGCTGCGAGGAAGAGTGTCGACTGAAATTTCACGCTGTTGCCTTATGCACGGTTGTGGATGGTCCTTTGCGTTATGGGCTAGCAAGTGGGTTTGGTCGCCGCAATTCGTTGGGCGGAATCCGCACGGGGCGGGGCATCGTATTGAGATTCGCCGCTTTTTGCACTGCGGCTACGTCGGCGGCCAGCGCATCGAGCGCGGCGGACGGCGAAGGGCACTGTAGGTCGCCGGACGCCCAGCCGTGATACGTAAGGATCGTGGTCGATCCGAACGACGCGCTTTTCATGCAATGGCCGCCCTGGGCGCCGGCCTCCCTGGCGGCTTTGGCGTCGGCGAGGAGCCGCTGCGCGAGCGCGGACGGCACTGCGATCGGGTGGGGGGCCAACGGTGCCGGCGCTGCGCCGAACCGGCGCTGGCCGATCGTGTAGATGCCCGAGCCATCGGAGCGGATCGTGAGCGTCCAGGGAGCGGTATTCGTCGACCCGCTGTTCACGACGCGGGCTCCGTCCAGGGCGGGAGTAGTAGCCATCAATCCGAGCGCGGCCAAGAGGGCGACGACACCGACGTTCATCGTAGTGACAAATCTCATATAGTACTCCGATAACGGCAGCGAGTGGTTATTTGTTCCCCTGCAAGGCAGGTTAAAACTTAACATTTCTGAAGGACCGGACGCATAGACGTTCGGGAATCCGAAAAACGTCGCAGGGGAAGCGGGCCTTGTTTGCTCCGGTTCTATGCGTACCTTTTTTGCATTACCGGGCTTCGCTGCTGCAATACCCTTTGGAGTTTGTCTCTATGCGACAACGCATTTTCCTCATGGCAGCGGTCGCGGCGTCCTTAGCCCTCACCGCTTGCGGTGGGGGTGGTTCGGTTCCGAGCCCAGGCTCGCCCACCGCCTCGCCCGCTCCTTTTAACGTCGTCTTTAGCGGCACGAAAAACGTGCAAGCGATGTACGCGTACCCGGCCGCATCGCCGTACCCGAACGAAAATCTGACTTCGCAGATCAACGAGTCGACGACGATCACGAGCCCGGTTTCGCAGACAACCTACTACCAAACCACCGAGACCGAGGCCCTTCCGAACGTGACGCATACGTACACGACGCAGGAAGAAGTCGCGCAGACCGCCGGTACCGGAAATCTGCAGAACCTCGTCGTCGGCGGCATCAACTACAGCGATGACAGCAAGGATTCGCAACAGGTGCGCTACGCGCCCGCGCTGATCGTGGACGAAGAACCGGAGAGCAACGGCCTTACATGGTCGAACACCGCCGCGCTAACCGCGAACGAAAAGTATGCCGACGGCACGACGATCGCGCGCACGCAAAATGCGGACGGCAGCTACTCCGACGCGATGGTCTCACCCGACGGCACCAACGCGACGATCACGCTGAACTCGGACGGTTCGGGCGGCATCGCCACGCCGAGCACGTCGCCGGGACTCTTTAGTGGCCAGGTCATCTCTTACAGCTTTTCGGCTCCCTCGGCTGCGCCGTCTTCTGGCGGTAAGATCACCGTTTCCATTGAGTTCAATCCCGCGCTCGGCTTAACTCCGAACCCCCTCGTCGAACAGGGCAATGCATGGTTCGCCCCAATCTCGTCGACGAATCCGCTCTATAGCGACAAGACGACGGTCGCGACATCGGTCGTTTTCCCGGCTTCGTGTAGCGTTCCGTCGGCCTACGGCACGACGGGGAACGACGTTCGACGCACCGTTCAGTCGATCGACCCGATTCTTGGATACGAAGAAATTACACAAACGGACGCGTACGTCGATCCAACCGTCGGACCGGTATGCGTAGCGATGCAGGATGCGGTTCTTGCGTATTACGATTGGCAAGGAACCAACACCAACGGGTCGCATAATTTTCTCACCGGCCAGCCTCTGCAAATCACGAATACGACGCAGACGCTAACGCTGCAAAGCGGAAGCGGAGCCGGTATTCAAGGGCTGCTGTCGTTAGCTCCGGCCGCAATCGCCGGTGCCGAGGCAAACTTTAACGCCAGCATCAGCGCGGTGCACATGAAGCGCACGGCGCAATTCCTACAGTACGTTCGTAAGCTCAGCACCAACGGAGGTCGCCCGCAATGAAGACTTCATTATTAGTACGGGCGTTGGCTTTCGCGGTCGCGTCCTCGTTGTTCGCCGCGTGCGGCGGCGGTGGCGGCGGCAGCACTACGTCTGCCCTTCCACAAACGCCGGCCGGCGGCGGCCAGAATACCGTCCCAGGCTCGCTCCAGGATTTTAGCTGGGGCGCACCGTTGCTGCAAAACGCGCACCAGATCGGTCCGGCGCAATTCAATCAAATGTCGGTCGATGTGATGGTCAACCCGCAGAATGCGCAAGGTCTACTGCAATACGCTCAGGAGGTAGCGGATCCGGGCTCCGGAGTATACCGCCACTTCCTAACTCCGGAACAAATCGGACAGCAATTCGGTGCGTCGCAAAACGATGTCACCGCGGCTGAGGCATATTTCCAGAAGTACAATCTGGGGGTTGGAACGTGGCCTCAGCATCTGCTGATGGTCGTTACCGGCAAACAGGCCGATCTCGAAGCCGCATTCGGTACGAAGTTCGGCGTCTTCCAGGGTCAGGGCGGGAACCAATTCATCGCGCCGGAATCGGCACCTCATTTCACGCAGGTGGTTCCGATCGCTGCCGTCGTGGGGCTGGTCAACGAGCATTTGAATCTTACGTTCTTCCTGCGCCCCGGCAACGGTTCGTATTTCGGAGAACATCCGGCTCAGATCGCTCGCGCTTTCGACTATTCAGGCGCCTACTCGAAATCGTTTACCGGAGCCGGAATCAATATTGGTATCATCGGCACTGGTGGCATCTCGCCCGCTGATTACCCCGCCTTCGCCGCGGCAACCGGCGCGAAGATGGCGCCGATTACGTTGGTTCCGGCGGTCGCGCAAACCCCGAGCGCGCAGAACAACAACACCGGCACCGGCGCCTTTGACGATCCAACCGGATTGTCGACTCCTCCGGCCGTAACGGCACCGTGTTCCGGCGGCAGCGCCACATTCCCAACGGCGTCGTGTAATCCTGAGGATGGCGAAGCCCAGCTCGACACCGAGCAAGCCGCTTCGCTTGCACCCGGTGCAAACGTCCTGTTCTATCTCGCATTCAATCACAACGATTGCTTGGGTGGCGGCTGCCCACCGGGAGCAATTGGGCTTCAAGGGCTCTACTTGACCGACGACGAGATTCAGCAGGCGATTGCCGACAATACTGCTGACGTTATCACCATGAGCTACGGCTTAGGCGACCCGGAGGCTCTCGGATATTACTTCAACACTTCGGGTGTAGGCGTAGGACCGCTCGAGTTTGCGGCGCTCGCCGCGGAGGGCATCGCGGCGTTTGCCTCATCGGGAGACAACGGCGCATATAACTGCTCCACGCTTAACGCGCAGAACCAGGCAGTTCCCACGGCCCAGACGTGTGCAAACTACCCCGCGACCGACCCGTCGGTTGTCGCAATCGGCGGCGTCAATTATCCGATGGATAATGCCGGGAACCTCGTTGCGGGCCAGCAGATCACCGCCTGGGCGAGCAATACGACCGCGAGCGGCGACGGATTCTTCGATAACTCTGCGGGCTCGGGCGGCGGACCCTCAGGAACGTTCGCGGCGCCTCCGTGGCAAGCGGCGATCCCAGCCATCACGGCAATGACGGGGGGGCTTCGTGGAACCCCCGACATCTCGATGTTGGCCGACCCGAACACCGGGCCGTTCCTGTTGATGAACGGCGGATTCGCCGGATTTGAAGCGCAAGGTGCTTCGGGCGGCACCAGTGCCGCTTCGCCGGAGTTTGCCGCGGCATGGGCTCTCGTGCTCCAGGCCTGCAAACAGAACGCGGCGTGTGCTGCCGGTGGAACCGGGCCGCACCCGTACCGCCTCGGCAATCCGGCCGGCTTGCTCTACAAGATCTACGCGGCAAATAGCTCGTACGCGGCGCCCTCGGCGTTCTACGACATCACCGCCGGATCCAATAGCGTGAACAACCAAGGCACGATTCAGCCCGGCTTTAACGCCGGTCCCGGATACGACGAAGTCACCGGCGTCGGCGTGCCGTTCGTCGGATACCTGATCAACCAGGCCCTAACTACTGCGGGCGGCACGAGCCCGAGCGTTCCGTAATCGGGTACGCCCGGCGCCGGATTCCGGTCTAATCAGGGGAGTGCCGCTTTGGTGGCACTCCCCTCTTGCCATGGCTGCTATAATCGAGGGGCTGTGAAACAGAATATCCACCCCAAATGGAACACCGAAGCTCGCGTCCATTGCGCGTGCGGTAGCACTTTTACGACCGGTTCGACGCTCTCGGACATCTCGGTTGAAATTTGCTCGGCTTGCCACCCGCTCTTTACCGGCCAGCAGAAGCTGATCGATACCGCGGGTCGCGTCGACAAGTTCAATCAGCGTGCCGCCGCAGCCAAGAAGAAGCAAGAAGAGGCTGCAGTCCGCAACGCCGAGCGCGAATCGAAAAAGGTCGCGGTCGAAGCGTAGCTTCCCCATCCACACCTGTAGACGAGTCGCTCTAGCGGCTCGTCTTTTTTGTGCTGAACGTGGTTGAATAGAGACGATGGCTGGATTATCCGGGAGCGTAGCGGCTCGCCTCGACACGATGGTGCGCCGCTTCAACGAAATTGAAGCGAGCCTTGCAAATACGGGCGGCGCATTCGATCAGGCGCGCTTTACCGCGTTGGTGAAAGAGCGCGCGTCGCTCGAAGAGACCGTGCGGGCCTACTCCGAATATCGCAAAGCGCTCGACGAGATCGATGCGAACGACGAGCTCATCGCCCAGACCGACGATGCGGAGATGCGCGAACTCGCGCGCGAAGAGTCCAGCGCGCTGCGCGAACGCGCCGAAGCGCTCGAAGCGGAGCTGCAGCTCCTGATGATCCCCAAGGATCCGAACGACGACAAGGACATCTTCATCGAGGTCCGGGCCGGAGCGGGCGGCGACGAAGCGGCGATCTTCGCGGGCGATCTTGCGCGCATGTACATGCGCTTTGCCGAATCCAAAGGCATGAAGGTCGAACTCGTTTCGGAGAGCGAGAGCGACGCGGGCGGTTATAAAGAGATCGTCTTCGGCGTACGGGGCGACCAACCGTACCGTTATTTCAAATATGAGTCCGGCGTCCATCGCGTGCAGCGCGTACCGGCGACCGAGGCGCAGGGGCGCATCCACACCTCCACGGCGACGGTCGCGGTGCTGCCGCAAGTCGATGATGACGTAGAGATCGAGATCAAGTCGACCGATCTGCAGGTGGACACCTACAAGGCCAGCGGTGCGGGCGGCCAGCACGTCAACAAAACCGAATCGGCCATCCGGATCACGCACGTGCCCAGCGGCATCATCGTCGCATCGCAACAAGAGCGCTCGCAAATGCAGAATCGCGAAAAGGCGATGACCATGCTGCGCTCGATGCTGTACGAACGCCAGCAGCGCGAAAAGGAAGAAGCGATGGGGTCGCTGCGGCGCAGCCAGGTCGGCAGCGGCGATCGCTCGGAGAAGATTCGCACCTATAATTATCCGCAGGATCGCGTGACCGATCACCGGATCAATCAGAACTTTGGAAAAATTCCGGCGATTATGAACGGCGATATCGGCCATATCGTCGACGAACTGCTCAAAGACGAGCGGGCGAAATTGCTCGCCGGCGAAGCGGCGCCCGCGTAGCGACATGCTCGGTTCCGGCGTGCCTGTTACCGTCGGTGCTGGCCTAGCTTCGGCAGCCGAGCGGCTGCGCGCGACCAGCGATTCGCCGCGCGCCGACGCGCAGCTTTTGCTCGCGCACGCGCTAGGGACGAGCCGCGATTGGCTAGTCGCGCACACCGACGCGCGCATGGATCCTGTTCTCGGTGAACGCTTCGAGGGCTACGTGCGCAGGCGTAGCTGCGGCGAGCCCGTTGCTTACATTCTCCAGGCCGCGTGGTTCTACGGCCGCGAATTCACGGTCGGCCCGGCGGTGCTTGTGCCGCGGCCGGAGACCGAGCATCTCATTGACGAAGCGCTGGCGCACCTTCGCGGCGCGTCCGGCAACTCGCCGAGGCTTCTCGACATCGGCTCGGGGAGCGGAGCGATCGCGTGTACGCTGGCTGCGGAGCTCCAGGGCGCGGAGGTGACCGGCACCGAAATCAGCCCCACTGCACTGGACATCGCATGCGAAAACGCGCGCCGCCTGGGCGTGGCATCACGCTGTGAGTTCATCCTCGGCGATTTGGCGGTTCCCGTGCGCGGGCGGCGCTTCGATGCGGTCCTCGCCAATCTCCCGTACGTCCCGACGGCGCAGATCGCCCCCGCTCCGGATCCGGTGAGCTTCGAGCCGCGTCTCGCGCTGGACGGCGGCGCCGACGGCCTCGACTTGTATCGCAGGCTGCTTCCGGGACTGGCGGCCTCGCTCCAACCGGGCGGTCTCGTGCTTTTGGAAGCCGCGCCGGCGTCGATGGCGGCCCTGGCGGCGTTGGCTAGCGATGCGTTCCCGAACGGAACCGTCTCGATCGGATCGGACTACGCGGGGCTCGAACGCTTCGTTCGGGTGCGGGAACGCTAGCGCCCGGCGCGGAATAGCGTCTTCCCGAGATGGCGAAGTATATTTTCTTTACCGGCGGCGTTGTGAGCTCGCTCGGTAAGGGCATCACCGCGTCCTCGCTCGGGCGGTTGCTGAAAGCGCGCGGAATCAGCGTATCGATCCAAAAATTGGATCCGTATATCAACGTCGACGCCGGCACCATGAACCCATACCAACACGGGGAAGTCTTCGTCACCGAAGACGGCGCGGAGACCGATCTGGATCTGGGCCATTACGAGCGCTTCATCGATGAAAATCTGCTGCGCGCCAATAACGTCACGACCGGCCAAATTTACAATTCGGTCATCGAGAAAGAGCGCCGCGGCGATTATCTCGGCGCGACCGTCCAAGTGATCCCCCACATCACCAACGAAATCAAAGCCCACATCAAGCGCGTGGCCGAAGCAAGCCATGCAGACGTGTGTATCGTCGAGGTCGGCGGCACGGTCGGCGATATCGAGTCGCTCCCGTTCCTCGAGGCGATTCGCCAAATGCGCTACGACGTCGGCGACGAGAACGTGATGTTCTGCCACCTCACGCTGGTGCCGCATTTGGGCGCCGCCGAAGAATTGAAGACCAAACCCACGCAGCATTCGGTGCGCGAACTCCGCGGGATCGGCATCTCACCCGACGCCATCGTCTGTCGGACGCAGTCTTCGGTGCCGATGCCGATCGAACTCAAGGAGAAGATCGCGCTCTTCTGCGACGTGCCGCCCAGCGCCGTCGTCCAGAACGGCGATGCGAAGACGATCTACCAAGTGCCGCTCAATTTGGAGGCCGAAGGGCTGGCGGATGCGGTGGTTCGCAAGCTTGGCCTGGCCACCGCGCGCCCGCAGCTCGACGAGTGGGCGAAGATCGTCGAGCGAATCGGCCACCCGCTACGTCGCGTCACGATCGCCTTGGTCGGCAAGTACGTCGAACTCAAAGACGCCTACATCTCGATCAACGAAGCCCTCTACCACGCCGGCATCTTCCATCAAGCCGAGGTTGAAATCCGGCGCATCGATTCGGTCGTGGTGGAGAACGACGGCGTTGAGGTGCTCAAGGGCGTCGACGGCATCCTCGTAGCGCCGGGGTTCGGAGCGCGTGGCGTCAACGGCAAATTGCGCGCGATCCAGTACGCGCGCGAGCACAAGGTTCCGTTCCTCGGCATCTGCTTCGGCATGCAACTCGCCTGTGTCGAGTTCGCTCGCGACGTATGCGGCATCCCGCGCGCGATGTCGATCGAAGTCGACGATGCCACGCCCGATCCGGTGATCGATTTCATGCCGGATCAGCGCGATCTGGAAATCTACGGCGGGACCATGCGCCTGGGCGCCTACGCTTGCCAACTCGAAGCGGGGTCGCTTGCCGCCAGGGCCTACGGGGACCTCGAGATCAGCGAGCGTCACCGCCACCGCTACGAGTTCAACAACACCTATCGCGCCACGTTCGAAGAGCACGGTATGCGATTCTCCGGGCATCACTCGGTCGGTAAGGCCACGCTGGTAGAAGTGGTCGAACTCCCGCAAACGATGCATCCGTGGTTCGTCGCGACGCAGGCGCACCCGGAATTTAAATCGCGCCCCAACAAACCATCGCCGCTCTATCGCGATTTCGTCGGTGCGGCGCTCGTGCATGAAGAGCGCATGCGCGGCGTTCACGGCCAGACGGCCCCGCACAGCACGCACTCGCTCTGAACGTCACCAGCGTGACCGCCGCGATCCTCACGCGCGATGAAGAACGTCATCTTCCGCGCGCGCTGACCAGCTTGCCGCGCGAGATGGCGGTGCTGGTGCTGGATGCGGAGTCGGACGACCGCACGATCGAATACGCCGTGGCCGCGAATGCGGAGGTGATCGTGCGGCCTTGGACCGATTTCGTGGACGCGCGAACGTATGCGCTGGCCGCGGTGCGTACGCCGTGGACGCTGGTACTGGATGCGGACGAAGCACTCGACGACGTCTTGCGCGAAGCGATCTCGCGCGCGCCAGAAGACGTCGACGGTTACATCGTGCGCCGGACGACCTATTTTTGCGGGAAGCCACTACGAATGTGGCGCGACGAGCCGCTCCTGCGACTCGTACGCACGGGGCGCGCTCGCGTCGTCGCGCGCCCCGCCGCCGGCGGTACCGCGGCACTTCACGAGCGCTTGGTCTGCGACGGACCGGCCGGCGTACTCGACGGAACGTTGCTGCATTACTCCTATCCGACGGTCGAATCGTATCGCTCGAAATTTGCGCGGTACACCTCCATCGAGGCCGCCGGGATGCCGGCGAGTTTCATCCGCGCCGTGGCGGCAACGCTGGTCGCTCCGCTCCGCTGCGTGGATTTCTTGCTTCGCCGGGGTGCCATATTGGACGGCCCGCGCGGCTGGTACGTCGCGTGGTGGTCGGCGTGTTATCCCGCGGTGGTCGCCTGGAAGGCGGCGTTTCGCGCCCCGGGCAGCCCATGAAGCGGATCGGGTTCGACGCGCGGATCGGACGCCGCGTTTCGGTCGGCATGGCCACGTATATCGGTGAAATCGTCGCGCGTATGCCGCGCGTTGCGCCGGAGTTCTCCTATCGCGTGTACGACAAGGGCGGCAATTTCGGTTTCGCGGAGCAGATCGGCATGCCGTTGCGCATGCGCCGGGACCGCATCGATCTAACGCACTATCTCGCGCACTACGTGCCGTACCTGGCAGGCGGGCGATTCGTCTTCACCATCCACGACCTGATCCATCTGCGCTTCGAGCAATACTTCCGCGCGTATATCGGGCCGTACTATCGCACGGTGGTGAAGAAGGCGTGCCGGAATGCCGCCCGCATCATTACCTCCGATCGCCGCACGATCGCCGATCTCGTCCACTACTACGATGTCGACCCGGCGAAGATCGCGGTGATCCCGCTCGCGGCCCGCGACCGCTTCTTTACCCCCGTCGAAGCCTTCAATTCCGAGCGGCCGTATATTCTCAACGTGGGCAATCATCGGGAGCACAAAGACATTCCAACGCTGCTTGCGGCATGGGCGGCGCTGCCGGCCGATCTGGAGGTCGATCTCTCCCTCACCGGCGCCGACGATTTCGGCGGCGCGCTCCAGCGGCTCTCAACCCCGCGCCGCCGCGCGATTGCCCTGGGCGACGTGAGCGACGACGAGCTTGCGGCGTATTACGCGGGGGCGCGGGCGCTGGTGCATCCCGCGTTGCTCGAGGGTTTCGGCCTGCCGTTTGTCGAGGCGATGGTCGTGGGCTGCCCGGTGATCGCGACCACGGAATCGATCCCCGAACCACTCGCGCCGGTAAGCCTGCAGTTCGCAGCGCGCGACGCGGAAGCGGCGGGAGCGCAGATCGAACGCGTGCTGCGCGACGAGACGCTGCGCCGGGATCTCCTGGAACGCGGCAGGGAGGTCGCGCGTGCGCTGACCTGGGAGCGCACGGCGCAGGCAACTGCGGAGGTGTATCGCTCCGTGCTTGCGGAAGGGAGCGACGTATGAAGCGAGCTCTCGCCGTGGTGGGATTGGCTCTTTGGCTGCTGGGGGTTGCGCCGTTGCCGAGCGCTACCCCGCGCGCGATTTCCATCGTGATCAATGGCGACGTGCTGCCGATGCAGCCGCCGCCGCGGTTCGAAGGCGGGCATCTCCTGGTGCCGGTGCGGCGCACTATCGAATCGCTAGGGCTGGATTTTACGAAGAGCGGCAAGATCATCACGACGCACGTCGGCGCGCGCACGGTAACCCTGGCGATCGGCAGCCGCATCGCCCATATCGACGGCGACCCCGTCTCCATGGATGCCGCGGCGATCGAAATCAACGACGTCTTATATGCGCCGTTGCGCTTCTTTACGGGCGTGCTCGGCGCGCAGGCGAGCTACGATCGCCTCGCTCATCAGGTGACGATCGTGGCGCAATTGGTCGGCCGGTCGGGTGCGGGCGTCACGAGCACCAAGCACACGATCGTCCGCATCGGGACCGTGAGCGCGGTGGACATCGATTCGGATCCGCCCACCGTCACGCTCACTTACAACGCCTCGGTGCGCACGATTCCAATCGGTTCGAACGCGAGCATCGAAATGCACGACGTCAACGCGAACGTCACGGTACCGGGCGAGTTGAGTAGCGTGCGTCCCGGAGATTTTGCGCGCATCACGATGCTGAAAAACGGCCACGTGACGCGGGTGGAAGATGAGTACGGTTCCTACCAGGGACGCGTTGCCGCGGTGGCCGCGAATCGTTTTGTGCTGGCCGACGGCCACGTGATCGCTCCCTCGCGCACGACGATACTATCGATCAACGGCGCGCCGGCGCAGATCGCCGACCTGCGCGTGGGCGACGGCGCGACCGTCCGCTATAACGTCGAAACCAACGAGGTGCGCGAAATCCTGGTGAGTCGCGCGGTCGCCGCGGTTGCCGGCCCGGTGACGGGCCCGCAGATCGCGGGCGTCAGCTCGAGTGCCGTCCGGCCGCTGCGCGCCGGCGAGAGCGTCGACGTCGTCCTGCGCGGGACGCCGGGCGCATCGGCTACCTTCGACATCGGCCCCTACGTCGGCAATTTGGCGATGAGCGAGGGCGCGCCGGGCTCGTATAGCGCGACGTATCGGATACCGGCGGGCGCCAATTTCTTCGACGTTCCGATCATCGGGCACCTGAGCTTGGGTGCCGTGCAGGCGCCCCCCGTACAGGCTCCCCAGCTGCTCTCGGCCTCGAGCACGCCGCCGGGAGTCTCCGGATACGCTCCGGCGGCCGGTGAGACCGTCAACACGAGCCGGCCCGCCGTCTATGCGACGTTCGCCTCGGTTAGCGTGCCGGTCAATCCTTCGAGCGTGCTGCTTTGGGTCAACGGGCGCGACGTCACGGCCGATTGCGTGCGAACCGCGCAGTTCATTCAATACATGCCCGCGTATAGCTATCCGAACGGCACGATCTCGGTACGGGTCCGCGTGGCAGACCTCGCCGGGAACACTACGACGAAATCGTGGAGCTTCATCATTCGCAACCGCTAGTGCCGCCAAGGGGAGACATCGGTGGACTGTATTTTCTGTGACATCATCGCGGGCCTAATTCCCAGCAATCCCGTCTACCAAGACGAGGATGTGATCGCCATCAACGATATCAATCCGCAGGCGCCCGTTCACCGGCTCGTCATCCCCAAGAAGCATTTCGCCGACGTCACCGAGATCGAACGCGCAGAAGATGGTGCGTTGCTCGCAACGCTGTTCGCGACGGCGTCCCGCCTGGGCCGCGAATCCGGCGGCGGGTTTCGCCTGGTCGTCAACACCGGCGCCGAGGGCGGCCAAACCGTCGATCACGCCCACATTCACGTCCTCTCCGGCCGCTTCATGGAGTGGCCGCCGGGCTAACCTGGCCGCCGTCCCCCCTAACGTCGTTTGACCCTTACGCTCGGCTGTGATACAGTACGGCGGTTGAGGCCGTTTCGGCCTTACGCATTTTTTTGTCGTGGGCCATGGTGCCGCGGCGCGAAGGGGGGTCGTACAAGAATGGAAGTTCGCATAGCTCCGGGCGAATCGATTGAGAGCGCGTTGCGCCGCTTCAAGAAGGCCACCCAAAAGGCCGGCATCTTGGCAGAGGCGCGCAAGCACGAGCATTACGAAAAGCCGAGCATTCGCAAGAAGAAGAAATCGGCCGCCGCGCGCAAGCGTCGCACGTAACCTTCGTCATGGCAGCCCTCAAAGATCGTCTCTCGTCCGAATTGAAGGACGCGATGAAGGCGCGCGACCAGATGCGCCTCGATACCCTGCGTTCGGCACTCTCCGGCTTCACCTATAAAAGGACCGAAGCCGGAAAAGACCTTACCGAGGACGAGGAACTCGACGTCGTGCGTCGCCTGGTCAAGCAACGTAACGATTCCCTGGCCGAGTTCGAAAAGGCCGGGCGGACCGATCTGGCCGAGAAAGAGCGCGCCGAGCGCGATATTCTGGCCGCCTACCTGCCGCAGCAAAAATCGGCCGAAGAAGTCCGGGCGATCGTAACAGCGATCCTGGCGGAGCTTCCGCCGGATGGACGCAACCAGGGGGCCGCGATGAAGGCCGTCATGCCGAAGCTCAAGGGCTTGGCCGACGGGAACCTCGTGCGCCAGATCGTCACCGAAGAACTCGCCTAACCCCCCGAGTTTTCTCGTAACCTTTCATGCCGCTGCCGAGTAGGTAGCGGCATGATGGTTTTCCAGCGCGTTCGCGCCGCGTGTTCGGCGGGACTCATCGCGTTCGGTTTCGTCGGCTTAGCCGCGGCGGCGGTTCCCGCGCAGGCGCCGGTGGAGCTCGTCCCCATCCAGGGCACGATCGACCAAGGCACCGCGAGCCTCGTCGCGCGCGCCGTCGCGCAGGCTCAAAGCTCGGGTGCCGCGGCCATCGTTCTCAACGTCGACAGCGGCAGCGGCCTCTCCGGCGCGGCGAACGAGATCCGCGCGGCGCTGAGGACGGCGGGACGCCCCGTGTACGCCTACGTGGAGCACCGCGCCTACGGTGCGGCGGCGCTCGTTGCCCTGGCGGCCTCTCACGTCATCCTCGCTCCGGATGCCTCGATCGGCGCAGTTGAACCCCTTCCCGGGATGGCGCAGAGCCTGACGGCGCCCCTCGATGCAGGTGAAGCGATTCGCGCCCACGTTGCCACCGGTACCGCCGCGACGCTCGACGCGATGCTTGCGAACGAACACCTTGCCGGCGCCGCGCTTCAGACGGCGACGTACTCACCGGACGAGCAGATCGCTCGGATTGTCACCAACCCGATCGTGAGCGGCTTGCTTTTGACGCTCGGATTGCTCGGATTGCTGGTCGAGATGCAGACGCTGCACGGTATCGCCGGCGTGATAGGCCTCGCCGCCCTTACGCTCTTCTTCGGAGCGCATATTTACGCGGGCTTCGCGGGCGGTGTGGTCGCGCTCTTGGCGATCGCTGGGCTGCTCGGGATTCTTTGGGAATTGCACGTCGTCCCGGGGCACGGGGCTCCCGGAATACTTGGGGCGGTAGCGCTGATCTGCGCCGTGCTGTGGGCTTTCGGTTTGCCGCTCTTGTTCGTCGGCATCGAGACGATTTCTACGTCGATCGTCCTCACCGTGATCCTGTTCGCGGTCGTCACGCGGGCGTTTCCGGAGAACGCCTGGATGAATAAGTTGATGCTCAGAGCGGATCAAGGCCCCGATTACGTGACCAGTTCGGATTTTAGCGGTCTGCTCGGCGCGTCCGGCACGGCCGATTCGTACCTGCGTCCCTCGGGGGTTGCGAACATTGACGGCAAACGCGTGGACGTCCTGACCGAGGGCGAATTCATCGCGCAGGGAACGCCTATTCGGGTAACGCGCGTTAACGGCGCGCGCATCTTCGTGGAACCCGTTCACCTCCCAAGTTACCAGTAAAACCACCAGAAGGAGCTCTTCGTGGTCGCAGTCAGCGCGCTGGTCATCATCGTCGTCGCCTTCATTCTGTTTTTCGCGTTCTTATACTATTTCCCGATCGGGATGTGGATCCGCACCATCGCCGCCGGCGTTCCGCTGGGGATCATCGCGTTGGTTCGCATGCGGCTGATCGGCATTCCGCCCAGCGTGATCGTGACCAATTACGTACGGGCGCGCAAGGCGGGCCTGATGCTCACCGTCGATCAAATGCAGTCGCATTATCTGGCCGGCGGCAACGTTGAAAACGTCACGCTTGCGATGATCGCGGCGCAACGCGCGCAGATTCCGCTCGAATGGCAGCGCGCTGCGGCGATCGATTTAGCCGGGCGAAACGTCGTCGAAGCGTTGCAGATGTCGGTCACGCCCAAGGTGATCGAAACCCCGATTTTCCAAGGCGTCGCGCAGAACGGCATTCAGCTCAACGTTAAGGCGCGCGTCACCGTGCGCAGTAACCTCGACCGGTACGTCGGCGGTGCCGGGGAGCAGACCATCATCGCACGCGTCGGCGAAGGCGTCGTCGCCGCGGTCGGCGCGGCCATCGATCATAAAGAAGTTCTCGAATACCCGGATCGCATATCGAAGACCGTCCTTTCCAAGGGACTGGATGCCGGGACCGCGTTCGAGATCGTTTCGATCGATATCGCGGACGTCGACGTTGGCAAGAACATCGGTGCGGAGTTGCAGACCAGCCAGGCCGAAGCCGATCGCCGGATCGCTCAGGCCAAAGCCGCGGAGCGGCAATACGCCGCGATGGCCTCGGAGCAGGAGCAGAAGGCGGAAACGCAAGCGATGCGCGCGCGCGTCGTTGAGGCC
>DAHUXY010000142.1 GCA_027315505.1 Vulcanimicrobiota bacterium
CGGGTAGTCGCCTTTATATCCATTCTGCAAGATCTTCGCGACGTCGCCCGGATTTGCCGGAGCGCCGTCGACCAAATTCGGATGTTTGGGATCGTTCAGAATGCCTTTGAGACCCGGTCCGACGATCTTCTGATCGAACGGTCCGATCGCGTGGCATCCCGAACACTTGGTTGCAAAGAGCGCCTGCCCGGCCTTCGGGTCGCCGCCCGCGAGCGCGATCGCTCCGCCGCCGGCCTTCGGCAGCGCGTCCGAAACGTTGGCGTTCTTTTGCTGCCAACCGTGGTACCACGCTTCCCATTTCGCTTTGGACTCGACCACCACGACCTGCTGGTTCATCTCCGCATGCTGGGTGCCGCAGAACTCCGTGCAGATGATCTTATATGTACCCGGAAGCGTCGGCGTAAAGCGAAGGGTGTTGATCAGCCCGGGAACCATATCGGCCTTCAGCCGAAACGCCGGCACCCAAAACGAATGGATGACGTCGGCCGAGGTGACGTTGAGCGTCACGGGTTCGTTGACCGCCAGATGCATCGCGTCGGTGATCTCGCCGTGCACCTGTGGGTACCGGAACGTGTAGTACCACTGGTGGCCGATCGATTCCACGACCAGCCCGTTGTTCGGCTGAATCTGAATTTGATACCAAATTTTGACGCTCAGCGCCGAGAGCACGACGACGAGGATCGCGGGAATAATCGTCCACCACAACTCCAGGCCGTGATGATCGTGGATTTGCACCCCGATAGCGCCCGGTGCGTCGTTCTTCTTGGCCCGGAAAGCAAACGAAAAGTAGAGCAAGTATCCGAAGACGACGATGAAGAGCACCGACGCGATCGCGGCCATAAATTTGAAGAGCTCGTCGATCTCCTCGGCCGGCTTGGCACCTTCAGGCAGCCAGCCCGAGACCGGCGCGTAGTACCAATAGATGACCGCAGCGATCGACAGTATCGCGAACACTGCCGTAATAATCCAGAAGCCCCGCTCTAAACGGACGACCGGCTCTCTCTTCTCAACCAAGGAAAACTCTCTCTCCTAAACCCCTGAGCTCTCTGTACTATAGGTAGATACGGCCCGCGCTCGCATCGACTTTAGCGGGTTTTCCAATTATCCATCGGGACGGAAAACTCCCGGACAAGCCAATCGATATTCGTGATAGCGGTTCCGACCACGACCGCGTCGGCGCCCGCTTCCAGCGCCGCGACGGCCTGCTCGGGCGTGTGGACGCCTCCCTCGCAGATCACGAACGACTCGAGCTCGCGCATTTCCGCGACGAGATCGAGAGCGGGCAAGCGATGTCCTTTCGTCTCCTCGGTGTATCCGCACAGGGTCGAAGCGACGATCTGCGCGCCGGCAGCCTGGGCGCAGAGCGCATCCGCAGCGGTTGCGCAGTCGGCCATCGCGAGTCTTCCGGCGTCGAGAATCGTCGCGACGATACCCTCCATCGTCGCTCCTTCGGGCCGCGTTCGAGCGGTCGCATCGAAGGCCACAACGTCGGCTCCGCAAGCCAGCAGGCTGCGAACCTCTCGCTCGGTCGGCGTAATGTAGGGTTCGAAGCCGTCGTACGCGCGCTTGACGAGCCCGATGATCGGCGCATCGATGCGCTCCCGCACCGCGCTCACGTTCGGAACGCCCTGGACGCGCACCCCGGCCGCACCGTTGGCAATCGCCGCCGCCGCCATCGCGGCGATAACCGCCGGGTCGTCGATCGCCGATCCCGGCCATGCCTGCACCGAAACGATCAGGCCGCCGCGAATCCGTTCGAGCACGTTCACGCGAACCTCACCTCACCGATGTCGAGCCCGCCGCGGGCGTACGCGAGAAGCAGCGCTCCGACGGCGGGCTCGTAGCGCGTCGCTGCGATTTCGACGGGTGGCTCCATCCGGCCGAGCGTCTGCGCCACCGCCTCCCGATGGGCCGGGCTCGCGAAGAGCCCGCCGGCGAATGCCACCCGCCGGACGACCGACGGGTGAGCGTCCAAAGCTGCGCGGGCCAAATCCCCCAGCGCGAGCGCGCCGCGCTCCACGAGCGGTGCCCATCGCGGGTCCTCGATCGCTCGCCGGGCGTACCCGGCGAGCGCGCTGCGCGTAATCGCGCCGGCATAAAATTCTCGCGCCAGCTCCCGCAACGAAGCGCAGCCGAAGGCGTCCAGAAGCGCTTGCGTGCGAGGGTCATCCGGGGCGGCCCCGCGGTCCGCCGCGCGCATGCTCTCGGCGACCGCCTCGCGCGCCAACCAAAAAGCGCTCCCCTCGTCCCCGAAGAGGTAGCCCCACCCTCCATAGGCCGTACCCGGCGCCGCGCCGTGGCCGACGTACGCGACCGAGCCGGTTCCCGCGATCACGATCGCACCGCCAGCACCGCAGAAGGCGCCCGCGTGGGCGACCGGGGCGTCGTGCATCAGCCGGACCGACCGCGACGGGAGAGCGGGGGCCAATCCGGCGACCCGGCCCTCGTAGCCGCTGATCCCGGCGACGATTGCGGCAAAATCCGTATCCCGGGGCAAGCCGGCCGAGGCTACCGCGGCCGCGAGGGCTGCGGCGAGTGCGTCGCGCAGCCGCGTGGAATCCGCGGCTTGGCCAACCTCGTCGGCCGGCCCGGCGATCCCGCGCCCCAGCACGCGGCCGCTCCGGTCGCCGATCGTTGCAACCGTCGAGCTCTGGCCGCCGTCGATGCCCGCGAAGAGGTCGCTCACGGCCGTTGGAGCAGCGTCCGCGCGAAATCGTTGGCCGCGATCTCGCGCAGCTTGCGTTCGGGCAGACGCTCCACCTCGCCGATGTGCTCGCGATGGTGATAGAGCTCGTGTCCCACCGAGAACGCGAGAAACTCGCCGAGCTCCGGCACGCCGAGTTGCTCCGCAACCCGGATGTTGATGCGAATGACCGATCGGTGCGGATCGTATTCGGAGCGCAGCTCGTCGACGCCCCAGTCGCCGAGGTCCGCGAATTGTATCTCGACGCCGTATTCGCGAGCGAGCCGTAGAGCCGCGTTCAAGGTTGCGTTGTTCTCCGTAAGTCGACACCGTCCGCGACGAGCCGTTGGCGCAAGATTTCGGGCGCGACGTCGCCGACGCGAATGCCGCGTTCGTTCGCGAGCGCGGCCGCAGTTCCGGCCGCCTGCCCGAGCGTCATCACCGTCGGCGTCAGCCGCGTCGAAGCCAACGCTTCGTGCGTCGTCGAGATGCACCGCCCGGCAACCACCAACTGCTCGCGATCGACCGGGAGAAGGCAGCGGTACGGAATTTCGTATGCCGCTCCGGGCTCGAGGCGCTGCGTGCTGGTGCCGCTGCCGGTTGGATTGTGGATGTCGATCGGGTAAGCGCTGCGCGCCACGGCGTCCTCGAAATGCCGGCCTTGCAGTACGTCTTGCGCCGTCAGCGTATATCGCCCGACGATTCTGCGGGACTCGCGAATGCCGACCTGCGTGCCGGTCCCCGCGATGCGCGCCTGTTCGAAGCCGGGAACGCGCTCTCGAAAGAAGCGTAACAACTGCATCACCTGCAGCCGCGCCGCCACCTCGGCCCGCGTGAGATCGTCGGGATCGAGCGGGTCGATATCGGTCACGCGCGTCATATTGACGGTCACTTCGTCGGGGTAGGGAGAGATGAAGAACGAGACGAGTTCCCGCGGAATATCCACCATACCGTCGTCGACCGCCTGTTGCCAGAGCGCGTAGAGCCCCGCCACGGCCGTCAGCGCCGGCGCCGTGCGCTCGTGGGCTTTGAGCGTGGTACGCATTTGATCCGGGTGCATGCGAACGTAGGTGGCGGTCTTGGTGAGATCGACGTGGCTCAAGCGCAGCATCAGGCTGGCCGGCTGGACGCGGCCGCGTTCGTCGCCCTGCTGCGTCGGAACCCCGGCACTCGCGGCAACGTAGGCATCCGCGGTCGCATCGACGATCGTCCGCGCGCGATACGTGCGGCCGCCGCCGACGGTTGCAAAGCTAGCGCCGGCCACGCGATCGTCGTCAACGATAGCCGCCAAGAACCATGCGTGCAGCAGTAAATCGACGCCGGCTTCCTGCATCATTTCGAAGAGGAGCGCCTTGTGAATCTCGGGATCGAACGGCGTGATCGTGGGCACGTAGTCCGATGAGTCGTGCAGGTGCCCGGGCGAGGCGCCTTTTCGGACGAGCCGCTCGACGATCTCTTGCGCGATCCCGCCGACGATGCGCTCGGTGCCCGAATGGAACGTCATCCACGGGCCCACCATCGCCGCCGTCGCGGTACCACCAAGAAACCCGTATCGCTCGACGAGCATCGTGCGCGCCCCATGGCGCGCGGCCGAAATCGCTGCCGCACAGCCGGCGTTGCCGCCGCCGACGACGAGCACATCGTACTCGTGCATGTTGCGCGCAGTTCGTCGGCTTGCTCGGAAGGCCATTTCCGCAGATCGCGCAATCAGCGTTTAATGGCGACAATCTCCGACGACGACCGTTCCTGGGCGATCTACGCCAATGCTGCAGGACTCCTCGTTTTTACGAACGTTCCGTATGCGAACCTCATCGCGACGCTGTTGATCTGGCTGCGCGTAAAACGCTCGGACGAGATGCCTTTCGCTCGCACGCACGCCGCTGCGGCATTCAATTTCCAAGCGACGTACTCGCTCGTCGTCACGCTCGGCTCGCTCGCGATGCTCGGGCTGTTTTTAGGGCACCGCGATACGTTCGAGGCTTCCGCGCTCGACCGAGCCTGGCTACTGCGCGGGCTCGCGCTCTATGCAGTCCTCACGCTCGCCAACGTCGTTCTTTCCATCATCGGCGCCATCGCCGCGAGCGATCTGCGTGCCCCCCGTTATTTCGCCGCCATCCCGTTCGTCGCCGCGTCGCGGTAGAGGAGCACGACGATGTCGTTCTACGCGCGCTCGGCCCCCTTCTACGATGCGCTCTATCGGGCGCAGGGGAAAGACTATGCGGCCGAGGCCGCGCGCATCGACGAAATCCTCGCCGCGCACCACCACGCTCGCGGCGCCGACGTGCTC
>DAHUXY010000153.1 GCA_027315505.1 Vulcanimicrobiota bacterium
ACCTCGATGTGCGGAAAACAAATAGCGAGGCAGCCGTAGCCACCTCGCTATTTACAACCCTCAAGAGCCTGGGGTTTTACGGCCAGAGCGGCACGTTGGGATCGGTGAACGAGCGCGGATCGATCGGGAACTCAGCGACGCCGAGCCCGTTGCCGTACAGGTACTGTCCGCCGAACCACTCCGCACGAGGATCGATCGCATAGGAGCTAGGAGCTAGGCCGCCCGGATAGACGCCATTCACGAAACCGGCACAGGAAGTGCCTCCACTGTAATCCGATTCACCAGACGTCAGCGTGTTTTGCGTCGTCACCGGAGCGACAGGCAACCCGCCATTGACGCCGCGCGCCGACTGAATCGAGCGAACGTTCTCGATCAGCCACTCGTCGTTCGTTCCGGCTGCCAGCCCGTTGGTGGCGCGTTCGCTCTGCCATGCCTGGAAGCACGGTAGCTCGGTGGTCGCGTCGAGCGTGGCGATCCGGTAGTCGCCGTTGGTCTCCCATGCGGGCGGCGTGACGGTCGGGATCGCTTTCAACGTCGGGGCTAGCAGCGTTTGCGCGCCGCCCGTGAGCGTCACGTTATCATGCACCGTCGCCTGCACCGTCCCGGTCGAAGCCGTTGAATCGGTGCCGATCACCAGCAGGTAGTGCCCGTTGGGCGCGTTGCCCAGCGTGAAGGTGCCGTTGGCTGCCGTGGTCGCCTGGGGCGAGGGGAGAGGCGTTGGGCAGCCATCGTTCTCCGGCGTGATCGAGGTCGGCGGAGGCGTTGCGCCGCAAGGAGCCCACGGCATCAGCTTGACCGGCAGGCCCGCCAGCGGCGCGCCCGTGCCGTCCTCGACGACGGTACCTGTCGCCGTAGTCGTCGATTGTGGGGTCACGCAGGCCGGTGCGGTGCCCGTATATCCGGCCGGGCATGGCGTCGGCGGCGGTGCCGTAGGAAACACGACGGGGCTACTGCTCGGCCCGCTTCCGCCCCCTCCGCCGCATGCTGCGAGGGTCGCCGATAGAATAAAGGCCGCTACACCCGTGCGTTCTCTCATGAGCGCCGCTATTCGAGGAACCGCCCTCGATTCTTTGCTCGGCTGCCAAGCAAGTGGGCGGCTTCTTTAGAATACAAAAACGGCGGCCTGCGTGGCGGGCCGCCGTTTGAAAGGTACCGAGCCTTAGCTTAGACCGCGCGCGTGACCCGTTTGGAGCGCAGGCACGAGGTGCAGACTTTGGCGGTACTGTGGGTGCCGCGAACGACGACCCGCACCGACTGCAGATTCGGCAGCCAGCGACGGCGGGTCTTATTCATCGCGTGGCTGACGTTGTTGCCGGTCTTCGGCCCTTTACCACACACGTCACAGCGCTTCGCCATCGAACAATCCTCACAGAAACAACAATAGAGTTGGGGACAACCCGACGATACTACCACGGCGCCCCCCGCCCCCGCAAGCGACTCCTGTCGATAAGGCGGTACAGGATTCGCCGCGTGCCTCCCAAAGACGGGGGGCCGTGGACGTGATTGCCTTGGATGGCCGAGCCTATGCGAAGTTTCTAGCAGCCGGCACCTATTTCCTCAAAAAGTACCGCCAGGTCCTCAACGACCTCAATGTGTTCCCGGTCCCCGACGGCGATACCGGAACGAACATGTACCTTACTTTGCGTTCCGCGACGCTCGAGGCCGCTAAGTTGCACGGCGCCCCCCTCTCCGAGGTCGCCGCCGCCGCCGCTCAGGGCAGCTTGATGGGCGCTCGCGGCAATTCGGGCGTCATCATTTCGCAGATGCTGCGCGGCTTCGCGCATCACGTTCGCCACCGCTCGGACATCGACACGTTCGTGATGGCCACCGCTATGCGCGAATCGGTTCTGGCCGCGAGGCAAGCGTTGTTGCGGCCGGTCGAGGGGACGATCATCTCGGTTGCGGAGGCGGCGGCGGATGCGGCGTACCACCTCGCGCTCTACGAACGCGATTTCTATCGGCTCCTCAACGGCGTTTTGCGTGCCGCGAACGAGGCTCTGGACCGAACGCCCGAGCAACTACCGGTGCTCAAAGAGGCCGGCGTGGTCGATTCGGGCGGCGCGGGTTTCGTGTATTTCATGGAAGGCATCTTGCGCTTTCTCCCGGATAGCATCGCGCGCGCGACCGCTTTCCCTCGGCGGCCCGCGCGCCAGCACGTATTCACGCCGGCGCAGGTCGTCGGCGAAAATAAATTCTGCACCGAATTCATTCTCGAATCTGCCGGCTGCAGCGCGCTCGATCTGCGCCATCAGCTCGAACCGCGCGGTGAGTCGCTGGTGGTTATCGGGGCGCCCCCGACGATCAAGGTGCACATCCATACCGACGATCCGGAAGGCGTGCAAGAGATCGCGGCGCAGCACGGCGTGCTGACGCGGTTGAAAATCGACAACATGGAGCAGCAGCATCGCGTCTTGATCGTCGATCGTAACGGCGGCGGACGTTCGGTGGCGGCCGTGGTTCCGGGCCCCGGATTCGAGCGGATCGTCAAGGAACTGGGCGTTGAAGTAACCCTCGACGGCGAGAAGAGCCCCAGCGTCCGCGATCTGTTGCTGGCGGTCAACAAGTGCTTGAGCGACGACGTCTACTTGTTCGTCAACGATCCGAATGCGACGCTTGCCGCGCGCGAGGTTGCGGCGCTCACGGAGAAACGCTTGCACGTCATTGCGACGCGCGACATCGTGGGTGGGATCGCGGGCCTGTTCGCATTGGGCCTCTACGCCGCCGACGAACTCCCGAGCGACGTCGAACTGTTAGCCGCGGCGGAGCGGGTTCGCAGCGCGCAGGTCTTTTTTGCCGGAAAAGATGCGACGCTGGGCGGCGTGAGCGTCGCGCGCGGAAAGCCGGCCGCGAGCTTCGGCGGGAGCCTGGCCGGAGCCGATTCGCTCGCCGATGCATCCATCGCGGCGTTACGCGCGATGGGGGCGCAGGGCGGAGGGCTGGTCACCCTCTATTACGGCGGCGCGCAAAAGGAGAAGGATGCGCAGCGTTTGAGCGAAGTGTTGAAGGGCGCATTCCCCGATGCCGACGTCGAGTACTACTACGGCGGTATGAAGAGCGCTGAGTATTGGATTTCGTTGGATGAGTAAACCGCGCATCGCGCTCGACGCCATGGGAGGCGACCACGCGCCGCACGAGATCGTTGCGGGCGCGCTGCTTGCCGCCCAAACCTACGATGCGCACCTCTTGCTCGTCGGCGACGAGAAGCAGGTCCGGCCGTTGCTGCAAGGCCCCGGTTCCGACCGCATCGAGATCGTCCATGCCGATGAGGCGGTCCCGATGGACCAGCACGCATCGCAGGCTTTACGCGCGGCAGATCGCAGTTCGCTCGGCGTCGCGGTAAATCTCGTAAAGAGCGGCTCCGCCGACGCGGTCGTTTCGGCCGGCAACAGCGGCGCATTTCTAGCGATCGCGCTGATCAAGCTGCGCACGATCGAAGGTGTGGCGCGCCCCGCGATCGCGACGGTGTGGCCGGCGCTCAATGGGCCGACCGTCCTGCTCGATTCCGGCGCGAACGTCGATTGCCGGCCGGAATGGCTCGCGCAGTTCGGGCTCATGGGCTCGGCCTACGCTCAGGCCGTCCTGGGCATTACAAACCCCCGCGTCGCCGTGCTCTCGGTCGGCGAAGAACGCAGCAAAGGCAACGCGCAAGTACTCGAGGCCGCGCGACTTCTCGACGCGGCCCCGGTGAATTTCATCGGCAACATCGAGGGCAAAGATATGTTCCACAACGCGGCCGACGTCATCGTTACCGATGGATTCGTCGGCAACATCGTGCTCAAAACCGGCGAAGGCATGATCGCCGATCTCGGCCACGTCATGAAAGACGCGCTGCTCGGCGGAAACATCATCACGAAGATCGGTACGGCTATGCTCGCTCCGGCGCTGCGCGGACTACGCAGAAAATTCGATTACGAAAGAATCGGCGGTGCGCCGTTGCTGGGCCTGCGGGGAAACTGCATCGTCACTCACGGCCGCGTGAGCCGCAACGGCATCAAGCATGCGATCGGCGTGGCCATCGCCGAAGTCGATCACGATGTGGTCGGCAAGATCACCGAACTCATCGCTCCGCACCTGGCGAAATAACGTGGCCGTAGCAATCGTCACCGACAGTACCTCCGACCTCGATCCGCAGCGCGCCGCCGCAGCCGGCGTGACGGTGGTTCCGCTCTTCGTCGTGTTCGGCGATACCAGTTACAAAGATACCGTCGAACTTTCGCGCAGCGAGTTCTACGAAAAATTAGCGAGCGAGCAGACGTTGCCGATTACATCGCAGCCGACCGCGCAGATGTTCGAAGAGGCGTTCGCGCCTTTGGTTGCCGCCGGGGACGAGATTCTCTGCATTACGATTTCGTCGTTCCTCTCAGGCACCATCAATGCCGCGACGGCCGGGGCGCAGCGATTCCCCGATGCCAAGATTCACGTCTACGACTCACAGAGCGCCGCCGGGGCCTCGGCATGAGGGTCTTGAGGGCGGCCGAACTAGCGCGGACGGGGCACACGATGGCGCAGATTCTGGACGCGCTCGATTACGAGCGTCGCACGCAACGTCTGTATGCCTGTTTTACCGACCTCTCGCATCTGCAGCGCACGGGCCGCATCGGCAAGGCGCAAGCGGTCCTGGGCACCCTGATGAAAATAGTTCCCGTCCTGTGCCTCAAAGACGGCCAGGTTGCCGCCGAGGCACAGGTGCGCACGTTCGCACGCGCGCAGGAAACGATGCTGGACCTCACCATGAAAGCCGTCACCGATATTTCGAAGGCGCGCTTTTTGGTGATTCACACGAACGCACCGCAACTGGCGAGCAATGCGGTCGAAAAATTGGTTGCACGACTTGGTGGCGTGCAACCACGGATGCTGGAAACGCTGGAAGCGGGCCCAGTTATCGCCACGCACGGGGGACCTGGGGCAGTCGGCATCTTCGTCGCTCAAGACGAATAAGGAGAGTGTTTCGGTGGGCGTAGTCATCGTTACGGACAGTTCGTCCGATCTTTCGAGCGCGTCGGCACGAGAGTACGGCATCGAGGTCGTGCCCTTGTGGATCGTGTACGGCCAGGAGCGTTTACGGGACGGCGTCGATATTCAGCGTTCGACGTTTTACTCGCGTCTCGCAGCGGCGAAAGATCTCCCGCATACCGCGCCGGTCGAAGAGGCGGAGTTTGCCGAAGTCTTCGCCCGGCACGTTGCCGCGGGCAACGAGGTGGTGGTTCCGGTCATCTCCGACAAGCTCTCCGAAACCTACAAGCACGCCGTCGCCGCGGCGGCGAAATTCCCGGGCCGGGTCTACGTGGTCGATTCCGAAACGTTCTCGGGCGGATTGTTTCTGCAGGCGATGGCCGCGTCCGAATTGGCCAAAGCGGGGAAGAGCGCCGCGGAGATCGCAAAGGTGTTGGAAGCGGCGCGGGCTACCCAGCACGGATATTTCATTACCCCGGATATGACGTACTTGGGCCGGACCGGCCGCGTCAACAAGGCCGTGGTCGCGTTGGGTACGATGCTCAAAGTCAATCCCGTGTTGCGCATCCAAAACGGTATCGTCGATAGCGCCGCGCAGACGCGTACGTTCGAGAAGGCGCAAGAGCTGCTGGTGGAAATCGTCACGCGCGAACTGCGCGACGTTGAAAAGGTGCGATTTGTGGTCGGACACGCCAACTCGCCCGAGACCGGTGCGCGCGCAATGACGGCGCTGCGAGCCAAGCTCGGGGCCGAGCCGCGCTCGCTCGCTCTATTCGAAGCCGGGCCCACGGTGGCGGTTCACGGCGGCCCGGGTTCGCTCGGTATCTTTTCGTTGGTCGCTTAGGAGCCGGCGCCCCGTGGTCGAGGTGCCCGCAGCGCGCGGCCGGTGAGTCTGGGAGTCTACGTCCACCTGCCCTTCTGTCCGTACATCTGCCCGTACTGCGACTTCGCAAAGTGGCCGATGCGGCCGAGTGCGGCCAACGCCTACCTCGCCGCGCTCTACGCCGAGATCGGCCGGGAGCCGGTCGCGACCGCGGAGACGATCTTTCTGGGCGGCGGCACCCCCAACGCCTACGACGCCGGAACGGTCGCCGGCCTGATCGGCCGCCTGCGCGAGCACTTCCCGGCGCCTGCCGGGCTCGAGCCCGAGATCTCCGTCGAAACGAATCCCGAACTGGTGCGTACGGGCGATTTCGAGGCTTACGTCGCCGCCGGCGTGACGCGCCTCTCGATTGGGGTGCAATCGTTCGTCCCGGACGAGATCCGCACGCTCGGCCGCAAACATACCCCCGAGCAAGTGCGGACCGTCGCCGAGCAGGCGCGAGCTGCGGGCATCGCTTCGGTGAGCATCGACCTGATGTTCGCGGTGCCCGGCCAGACGGCCGATTCGTGGCGCCTTTCGCTCGAACGCGCCCTCGCGCTCGGGGTCGATCACATCTCAACCTACGGCTTAACGATCGAAGAACATACGCCGTTCGATGCGTGGCACACGCGCGAACCGCGCGCCTTCTTCGACGACACGCGTGAGGCGGAGGTCTATGCCATCGCGATCGATACGCTCGAAGCGGCCGGCTTCGAACACTACGAGATCAGCAACTTTGCCCGCCCCGGGCACGCATCGCTTCACAACGCCAACTATTGGGCAAATGGGGAGTACGCCGGTTTGGGCGTGGGGGCGGCCTCGTATCGCGGTGGGGAGCGCAGCGTTCATACCCGCGACCTGCAGCGCTATATCGAGGCCGTTACGAGCGGGCAACCGATTCCCAGCGAAAGCGAGAGTTTGACGGGGTATCGTAGAGTCGGCGAGGCGATCATGTTGGCCCTGCGGACGTCCCGGGGGGTCGATCTGCGCGAGTTCGCCGGCCGTTACGGTGTCGATGTGCGGGAGCATTACGCCCCGGCGATTGCGGAATATTGCGAAGCCGGGCTGCTTGAGGACGATGGAAGGAGCCTACGCTTGACGAAACAGGGCCGATTCGTTGCCAACGACGTATGTGGAGCGTTTCTATCATTCGAGTAACCGGTAACAACCTTTCGGGAACGATGCTGCGGATCGCCTTCGCGGCGATTTTTGCCGTTACGGGATTTCTGCTCGGGCGCGAGGCGTACAGCAACGTGTTTTCGCTGCACTTTGGGAACCAAGGAGTGCAGTGGGCCTTTCTCATTCTTTCGCCGGTCGTCGGCGCGCTGATCGGCATCCTGCTCGCGCCGCTCGCGCAGGCGTTTTTCGAAGATGAGTTGGTCGTCGCCGAACGCGCGATCGAGCGCCTCGCTCCCGCGGAGCTGGCAGGCGGCGCGCTGGGCCTCATCGTCGGCTTGGTGATCGCGTGGCTGATGAAGAGCATCCTGTTCGAATTTATCTCCATCACGGGGCGAGCCGGGAGTATCGTCGCCATCGTGCTCTACCTGATCGTCGCAATCTTTACCGCCTATTTAGGCGCCCGGGTGGGCGCGAAGACGCGTTTCGTTCCGCTCGGCGATGCGGCGGGGGCGGGCGGCGGCGCAAAGATCGTCGATACGTCCGTCATCGTCGATGGGCGCATCGTCGAAATCGTGGAGTCCGGATTTCTCGAAGGGCTGCTCGTGGTGCCGAGATTCGTTCTGCGCGAGTTGCAGGCGATCGCCGATTCGGTCGATTCGCAAAAACGCACGCGCGGCCGGCGCGGGCTCGAAGTCTTGAATCGTTTGCAAGAAACGATCGTATTGAACATCAACGAACGCGACTATCCGGAAATGCCGCCCGGAAGCGTCGACGGCAAGCTGGTTCGGTTGGCCAAGGAGCTCGGCGCGAAGTTGCTCACCAACGATTACAATCTCAATCGCGTCGCGCAAGTCGAAGGAGTCGAAGTCCTCAACATCAACGAGCTGGCGAATGCGGTTAAGCCCGTCGTCCTGCCCGGCGAAGAACTGCACGTGCAAGTGATTCGCGAAGGCAAAGAGTCGCACCAAGGCGTCGCCTATTTGGACGACGGAACGATGATCGTGGTCGAACACGGCCGCAAGTTTATCGGTGAAGGAACGGAAGTCGTGGTCACGAGCGTCCTACAGACGGTAGCCGGCCGAATGATCTTCGCGCGGCCGAAACGCGAAGGGGTCGGCGCATGATCTGGGGCGCGGTGATCGTTGCGGCCGGGCGCGGAACGCGCTTCGGCCAGCCGAAGCAATTCGTCGAATTGGCCGGCCTGCCGATGGCCGGTTGGTCGGTGCGCACGTTTGCGCGCATGCCGGAGATCGCCGAAATCGTCGTCGTCACGGAAGAAGAGTGGATCCAACCCATGCGGGCATTGCTCGAGCATCTTGCGCCCTCGTGTGCGACCCGCGTCGTTATCGGCGGGGCGACGCGCCAGCGCAGCGCGCGTAACGGGCTGCAGGCGCTCGGCGAGGCTTGCGCCGCCGCCTTCATCCAC
>DAHUXY010000160.1 GCA_027315505.1 Vulcanimicrobiota bacterium
GTTCCATTCGCAAGAGACCTATCAATTCGACGCCGGCACGAGTAACAACGCGTATATCTACCTTCAAAACGTTTCGCAGTCCGATTACTACGTCGTCGGCATCACGCAGACGTCGGTCGCTCCGAACTGCGTCTTTATCGCCCCGGCTCCGCTCCCGGCGCCTTACACGCCGCCCGCGAATCAGCTATGCGCTCTGACGGCATCCACCGGCGTCCAGGCTCCGGGAGGCAATCTTTCGGTCACGTGGCCGATCGGCCCGACGCTCACGTCCGGGATCTATTCGATCGAAGTCTACGACCTGACCCAAGGCGTCCGGCTCGGACAAGTGCAGGTTTCGCTGACCGGCTCGAGCGGCTTGGTCTTGATCACGCGCCCCGACGGGACCGGCGCAAACATCAATCCCTCCCCGGCGCCGATCCCGGCGCCGACACCGGATACCATCGTTGCGTGGGACGGAAACAATCCGATCGACGAATCGGTCACCGGCATAAGCGCGTCGATTTCCGGCGCGAGCAACGGCTCCAACTATCTATGGACGCTCAGTGATCCGCAGGGGCAGGTGCTTTCGACCGCCGCGGGCACGATCGCCGCGAATGCGGGCAGCCACGTCTTTACGTTCGACACCACCAATATGCTGCAGCCGGGAAGTTATCCATCGCATACGTTTACCGCGCAGTTGTACGACACGACGCATAACGACGTCGTGGCATCGCAGAGTTTCCAGGTGCTCGGTTACTCCACGACGACGCAATTCAACAACGCCGGCACGCTCGGTTCCACCGTGGCGATCACGCCGAATAGCCAAGTCACCGAAGGGCTTCGTTTT
Organism: Vulcanimicrobiota bacterium; assembly: GCA_027315505.1. Lineage (GTDB taxonomy): Bacteria > Vulcanimicrobiota > Vulcanimicrobiia > Vulcanimicrobiales > Vulcanimicrobiaceae > DAHUXY01. Next base: position 827 of record DAHUXY010000160.1, read on the forward strand.
ACGAATACCGGCGGCGGCATTTACAACGGGTTCGGCGACAATCTCAGTAAAATTATTTTCACCACCGGGCCGAACTTTAACGTCAGCAATACGACCGGAAACGGCATCCTGATGTCGGTGGTAAATGGTGCCACCAATCCCTGCGGTTTATGCTCGACAACCACGACCGACTCTAACGGTAACACGTGGAATGCGACGGTAACGTGCAGCGCCACCACGAAGCAAAAAAATGGCGAGTGCAATTTAGAACTGGACCCGGCAAGTGCGAGCACGACCCTGGCTCCGGGGGCTTACATCAATCTCAATAACGTCACGTTCTTTAGCTCGACCGGCGCGACGTGCGGCAACTCGTGCCAAGCGTTGACCTCGGAATTCCCTCAACACGGTCTTACTTGGTCGAACACGACCAGCGCTCTGGCCTGGCAGCCGGTGTACTTCCGGAACTCGGCGGCGTCGGAGAGCGGCACGGCGAAGTTTCAACTCGTCGGATCGCTCAATCAAGGCAACTACAATCTCAACCCGGGGCCGCCGTTTAGCGCTCCGTTCGTCGGCACGCATTATTTCCTCAATCCGTTTATGCAAGCCGATTACAACAACAATTCGCCGTACAACGTCCCGGTCTCGCTCACCAATCAAAACGCTTCGAATCAGGACATCGCCCTATTTACCATTAACAACACCGGCACCAACGTTATCTCGCAAGTGGCGATCGAGCTGCCGCCGTTGTATCTGAATCAGGGCATCTACGCCCTCGATGGTGCGACTCCGGGTGCATGGTTCGTAACCGCTTGCCCGGCCAATTTCAGCGTCCAATGGATCTGCCTCGGCGGCGGTAACGTGAAGGCCGGAAACTCGGACTACATCTACCTCGACCTGACGATGACGCTCCAAAGCTTCCCGTTCCAAGACATCGCGATGCAAGCCTATGCGAACAACCAATGGTTCGCGATGACGCCGGCGGCCGGTTCGAATACGACTCCGGACGGGTTGAATGTGCTGGACAATCTCTCGTTCGGCGTATATTCGCTGGTGGGTTCGGATATGACGACCTATTTTTCGCCATCGACGGTGGGCCAGGGTTCTACGGCAACGCTCGGAGCCCAGGTGCAGAACACCTCGACCTCGGTGGATCCCAACCCCGATTCGCTCGACATCATCGTTTTGGAAGCCCCAAGCACCGGCCTCACCCTGAGCTCTACTCCAAGCGTGACGCCCGCGGGCTGGAGCTATCTCGGGCAGTTTAAGAAAAACGGCGCGACGGCAACGCAGTACTGGTTCGGGCTTTGTGCCAATCAATTCAATGGGGCAAGCAACGGCACGTACGCCGGGCCCCCGACGGCGAACGGCGCCGCGGGTGTTCCGTTAGCGAATCCCTATCCGTCGCCTCCGCCATGCACCGGCGCGCAGGAGATCAACGCCGCGCGCCCTGGGGCGAAGGTGACGATCTCGAACATGCAGTTCACCAATTTCAATACCAACGGCGTGCAGACGTGGAAGATGTACGCTCACGGCGCGGATGCCGGCGGCTGGTCTGCCGCGCAGCCGTTCTCGCTAACGGTCACACCCGAGTCGGCTTCGATCTGGTTCAATCAGGTCAACGGCGTGGTAACGCCGACAAACACGGTCCCGACGATCGGCGGCAGCCCGAACACCTATCAGTACGCGGTAAAGAACACCAGCCAAACCTCGAATATTGCCACGACGATCATCACGATTCCGGGCCTGGACGTGAACAATCAGAACGCGACCGACCCGAGCGGCAATACGTGGAACATCACCAACATCGCGAGCGGCGGCGTCACGCTCAGCGCGCCCGGCGGCCAGGCCGACGGCACCGGCGGCTGCGTTGTCGATACGAGCGCGACCAAGACGTTCAACCCGACGACCGCCGGAGCGAACGGGCAGATCACGCTCGACGGCTGCACGAACTTCAAGCCCGGCGACACCATTTACGCCAACTTCAGCGCGGCCAATCCCGAGGTGCAGAGCGATAGCTATCTCTTCCCGGCGACGGTCGATGGAAGCAACGCCGGCGCGGCATGGCTCGGGGCCGACGAAATCAGCGAGTCGTTCAAGATCGGCCTCGATATCATCGTGGACCCGAGTAACCCGGGCCCCGGCGGGTCGACGCCGGTCGTCAATTGCGCTAACCCATGCGCGTTCTCGGGCACGACCGTCGATTTTGGGAACATTGCGAATAACACCGCATTCAACTTCCTCGACGTCGTGCGTGCGAGCGTCTATTACACCGGTGCGACGACTCCCGGCCACGATCTGCTCTTGCAGGTGAGCGCGAACAGCAATCCCACGAATTCGACCGGGACGCCGACCAACGAGATGCTGACCGACATCGACAGCACGAATTCGACGCAGGGCGCCGGTATCGGTTTTAGCCAGACCACGATGGCGGTCGTCCCAACCAGCAGCGGGCTCTTAGTCGGAACGGTCCCGGAGACCAACCGCTCGACGCCGTACGATCTCATCCAGAACTATCGGATCGCCATCGGGAACGAAACCATCACCGCCCACATCGTCACCGTCACCTACACGTTAATCCCCAACTAGGCTCGCGATCGCGCCTTCCATGCGGAGAGCGCGAACGCGACCAGCGCGGCGAGGACGATAACGGAATAGACCGTGCTGCTGCGCTGGTGGAGTGCGTCGTAGGCCGGCGTCTGTAAGGGCGTCGATTGCATCTGCGGAACGATCCAGGCGGTCTCGACAAAGCCGAACGCGATGGCTACCGCGATACAGGCGACAATCACCGTCGCGGTCTTTCGCGTTTCGAGATATGCGAAGACGGTGATTCCGGCTGCAACGATTCCGCACCAATCTCCCAGCCGCGTCAGCAACCCGACGCAGGCTGCGATGGTCGCAGCGAAGGCGGGGGTGGGGCCGACGTGCGCGAACGCCACCGGCGCAAAAAGAAACGCGAACCCGATCATCGCACCGACCCAGATTCCCAGGACTAAGAGGCGAAGCATACTCCACATATCATGAGCATTGCACATCGCAAGCACCCCGACCCGTTGAGGCTCGCTATCGAGACCGCGCGCGAAGCGGGCGCGGCCATACTCGAAGCGGCTCGCTTGCCGCTGGATATCCGGCAGAAGGACCGCCGTGCGGACCTCGTGACGAGTGCCGACAGGGCGAGCGAAGCGATCGTCATCGCCCGCATACGGGAAGCCTACCCGGACGCGGCCATCTTGGCCGAGGAGAGCGGGGCGAGCCCGGGGAGCAGCGACGAGCGCTGGATTATCGACCCGCTTGACGGCACCACCAACTTCGCGCACGGCTACCCGATCTATTGCGTGTCGATCGCCTACGAGCGCGCGGGCGAACTCCTGGCGGGCGCCATCTACGCTCCCGCCCTCGACGAATGTTTCGCGGCAGAGCGCGGAGGCGGGGCGACGCTGAACGGCAAGCCGATCCGCGTCTCCACGATTGACGACCTCGGCGACGCCATGGTGTGTACCGGCTTTCATCCCGCCGACTATGCGCGGAACGGCGCACACTTCGGGGCGATATCGCAGGTGGCGCAAGCGGTCCGGCGCGACGGCTCGGCCGCACTCGATCTCGCCTACGTCGCTTGCGGGCGATTCGACGGCTTTTGGGAGTTCGATCTGCACGCATGGGATGTTGCCGCCGGCACGCTGATCGTTCGCGAAGCGGGCGGCCGCGTTACGCAGCTCGGCGGAGCTGCCGCGGCGGTTGACGCATCATCGATTCTCGCGACGAACGGCCGGATCCATACCGCCCTTGATGACGAACTGGAGCGGGCCGGCAAGTGAACGACGCGGGCTACCCTGCCCGATTGGGGGACCGCTGTTGGATTTTACCTCCTGTAAAATCCAACGCTGCTACGTTTTTTGGGCAAAGCGAA
>DAHUXY010000281.1 GCA_027315505.1 Vulcanimicrobiota bacterium
CCGCAATAGTAGCGGCCGCTCCGGTTGCCCATGAGAAAGACGCAGTTGTCGGCGATATCGTCGGAGACTTTGCGTACCCAGCCGACGTGGAAGCCGTCGGCCGAGGGGCGTTCCACGATGTATTCACGCATCGTATCTGCATACGTCATGCCGAGGTGGTCGGCGATGCGCTGCACGTCGGAGCGGCTCACGAACGGCTCGTATCCGCTGCAGCATTCCGCGCAACCCGGCGGGCACGCGAGGTTCTCCGGCAGATCCTTGAGATGCTTGCGCGCGAGATCGATCACTTTTCCGATCGCTTTGACCATCTCCGGATCGTCGTTGAATTTATAGACCCATTCGCGCCGGACGATTTCGTTGACGTTGTAATAGCGCGTCGTCTTTTCGTCGTATTCGACGGTGATGTGTTCTTCATCGATCTCGATCTTGTTGACGTGCTCCATCGGGCGCTCGTCCAGCAATTCGGGATGGGTCGGTTGTCCGGTACGCCGGGAAAAAGTGCGCAGGCTGATCAGATCGATAGTTTCCATGACGCGCAGATGTTCGATATCGCGTGCGGGTGCGGCCTGTGACGCAGCGAAGAATGTCCCGACGCCGCGGTCTGCGGCGTCGGACGATTTGTGAGGGAGAGAGTTTAGCGTGCGCACGGCTATCGGGGTGGATTTAGGCGGCTCGCATGTAACGGCGGCGGTCGTTACCGACGATGGAACCATCCATCGCCAGCACGAGCTGGACCTCGACGACCTGAGCGTCAAAGCGGTAACCGACGCGCTGGTCGAGACGATCGGCGGGGCCCTCAAAGACGCGGACGGGGCTGCGATCGGCATCGGAATCGGCTCGCCGGGCAATATCGAAGTGGCCACCGGTACGGTCGTCTATAGCCCCAACTTCGGATGGAGCAACATACCGCTCGGTGCGACCGTGGCCGAGCGCTTCAAGCTCCCCGTCTTCGTCGGGAACGATGCGCGCTGCGCGACCCTTGGCGAGTACACGTTCGGCGCCGGGCAAGGGCATAAGGATTTCGTGCTGCTGACCCTGGGAACGGGGATCGGCGGCGGCATCGTCGCGGACGGAGAACTCGTGCTCGGCAACCGGTTCGGGGCCGGCGAGTTCGGCCATCACCAGATTCGCCCGACCGACGGCTTCGTCTGCGGTTGCGGAAAAATCGGATGTTTCGAAGCGCAGGCGTCGGGCACGGGCCTGATCCGGCATGCATTTGCCGTGGCGCCGTCGTTTCCGCGCAGCCTGCTCCTGGATGTGAACCGGGATAAGCTCGGGTCGAAGAAGATTCGCAAAGCCGCCCAGAACGGCGACGGCCACGCGCTCGCGGCGTGGAAGAATTACACCGCCGATCTGGCCATCGGTTTGGCCAACGTGATCGCCGCGGTAAATCCCGAAATGATCGCGCTCGGAGGCGGCGTTTCCACCGCCGGCGAGTTTATGCTCGAGGCCGTACGCGCCCGGGTGGACGCGCTAACGACGATGGTGCCTAAAGGCACGACCCAATTAACGATTGCCAAACTCGGAAACGATGCCGGCCAAGTCGGAGCGGCGACGATGGCGTTCCGCGGCGGCTTAACGACGCGGCCGACAGACTCCTAGAGCGAGGCGACGGCCTTGAGCGCGCCCGGAACGAGATGCTCCTGCGCGGGAATCGTGTGGGAGTTGGCGATCTGCGAGATCAGGGCCGCGATCCGGCGCGAACTGCGCACCGGGGCAACCACCTCTTGGTTACGGCGTATCTGCGCGAGCCGCTCGGGCGTGCGAATGAGGTTGCGGACGGCCTGAACGACCTCGCCGGCTCCGTGGATAGCCACCGCGCCGAGCCCATTGCTGCGGACGAAATCGACGTTGCCGCGCTCTTGCCCCGGCACGTAGTCGTACACGACGACCGGTAGCTGAGCGGCATTGGCTTCGGCGAGCGAGCCCGGGCCGGCCTTGGTGACCAGGAGGTCGACGGCGTGGAAATACTCCGGAATTTTATCGGTGAAACCAAGGACGTGCAGCTTGGTGGGCAGCGAGGGGGCCAATTCGAGCAGGCGCTGCTTGAGCGGCTCGTTCCGGCCGCATACGACCAAGAGTTCGATCGGCAGCCTCGCCCGGGCGAGCGCGAGGGTGGTGGGCAGCAGTTTCCCGCCGCCTTCGCCGCCCGCCATCAACATGACGACCATGCGATCTTGCGGTAGGCCGAGTTCGGCGCGCAGCTCCTCGGGCGTCCCGGTGACGTCGTCGAACTTCGGATGGATCGGCTGGCCCAGCAAGCGGAGCCGCGACGGCGAGATGCCTCGGGAGAGCGCCCGCTCGTACACCTCGCGAGCCGGGACGACGACCGCATCGGCTTCGGGGGTCAACCACGATTCGTGGACCTTGCCCAGGTCCGTGATTACGGTGACGATCGGAATGTGCTGCATGTGGGCGTCGGCCCGGGCTCGCAGCGCCGCATGGTTGAGCAGCGGATGGACCGAGACGATCACGTCGGGACGATAGCTGGTGAAGAGATCGCGAAGCCGCTCGCGGTAGAGGGGCTCGCAGAAACGGACCAGCGCCCGGTAGCGACGGCGGCCGTTGGTCGCATAGTAGAGCGCGCCGTAGACCGGAGGAGCGTAACGCAGGGCCATGCTGTAGCCCAGGCCGAGCTGGGTGAGGGGGAAGGCGCAGTGGGCGGCGACGTCTTCGATCCGATGCTCGAACGGGTACGGTTCCTCGATCTCGTCCAGCGCTGCCGTGATCGCGTTGGACGCGCTCCTATGGCCGCCGCCGGTGTCCGAGATCAGGAAGAGTGCCCGTTTGGTCATCTAGTCTCCGTTACACTTGAATCGGCGCCCGCGCTTTACTGCGGCGACGCACGGCGGCATTACGCGTCCGCCGGCTTGTATGGGCAAGTTTGGCTATGAGGGCCCGAGCCGGAGCGTCGTAAAAGCGAAAGATATCGCCAAACTCGATGTCGGGGTTTCGGTGGTGGCCGTCGTGGTCCTCGGGGAGGACCAACCCGAGCGGTCGCAAGATGGCTTTTACCCACTTAGGCGTGCTCCAACCCAGTTCCGTGGTATGGCGCCACCAAACGTGCAACTGGCCGGCCAGCAGGCCGGCGATCGCTCCCGGCCAGGAGAGGCGCCAAACCAGTGCGGCGACCACGAGGTAGGGAACGGCGCCCAGGATGCCGTCGAGCAGTACTTCGTAGTTGGTCGAGAGCACCGCGTGATCCCAATACGAACGGCGCCGGTCGTGGTGCGTGCGAAGATGGAGCGTAAACCACAGGTGTTGAGGGACGTGGTAGAAGAACGTCGATGCAAAATCACCGGCTACGAGAACGACGAACGCTGCCAACACCACTACCATGGGCCCTATTCCTTCGCAAGACAGTCTGTGCGATTGCTGCAGCCATGTTGTGCGGCTGCTCCATCTCTCCCTTCGACCGTACCACGGAACGCATCGTTGCGAAACCACGAATCGAGCGATTGCGTAACATCGCCTTGAGTTGGCCGGAGCCGCCGCGCGTCGACGCGCTGGTCGGGGCTCGCTTGATCGAGGACGGACGACCGGGGATGGGGCCCGCGCTCGCGCTCGCGCACGTCATTTTGCGCACCAACGAACGGATAGAACCTGCTGCCGCGTTGATGTTGGCGGACGCGACGGTGAGAGCGGCCGAGCGGAACGGCCTGCCTCCGGAATTTCTCGGCGCGACGCTCCTCCAGGAATCCGCATTCGATCCGCATGCCGTATCGCCGGCCGGCGCGATCGGCATCGCGCAGTTCATGATGTCCACCGCGCTCGACCATCACGTGGATCCCTTCGATCCGTATGCCGCGATCGAGGGTGCGGCTCGATTGCTCGCAAGCTACGTGCGCGCCTATCGCCCGATTTACCCGGATCCGTATTCGACGGCGCTCGCTGCATATAACGCCGGCCCCGGTGCGGTGGAGCGGTACGGCGGCATCCCGCCCTACCCGGAAACGCTCCAATACGTGCAATATATCGACGAGCGTTGGGGCAACATCGCCGCCTTCGAGGTGCATGGAACGCCGCTTTCGAAGTCCGGCCCGAGGGGAGGTGGCCGATGATGAATCGATCGTTCTTGCACCGCGCGCTCTATGCGTTGGGCGCGGTCGTCCTATTGGGCGGATGCAGTAACTTGACCAAGAGCCCGGCGCAGGGGCTCACGTTTACGGCTCCGGCGGGCTTTCGTTCGAAAGCCAGCATGCTCGGCGTCATGCAAGTATGGACCG
>DAHUXY010000177.1 GCA_027315505.1 Vulcanimicrobiota bacterium
CCGCGCACTAATTAGAAGGGATCGGGATTGCGTTTCTGCGGCATCAGGCTCGACCCGGTCGACGAGGCATCGCCGAGGCGCACGTAGCCGTACGCCGGTGTCGCCCACACGATGAGATCCGCGGCGATACGCGATGCATCCAGCACGACGCGCACGTACGCCTGCGCTACGTCGAGCAGATTGTCGCGCGTGCCGACCGCATCGAGCGCGTTGCGCGAAGGCGCCTGGAATCCTAAGCGCTGCGCCGCCGCATGCCGCGCGAGCGGCAGCGTCGATCCCGCGAGCGCGGCCGAACCGAGCGCGCACGAACGCGCGGCATCGTTCGCGACGCCGGTAAACCGCCGTGCGCTCCGCACGAACGGCTCGGCCGCGGCCATCAGCCAGAACGCGAGCGAGACCGGCTGCGCCGGTTGCCAATGCGTCACCGCCGCCAGCAACGTGCCCTCGACGAATTCCTCGCTCGCCAAGCGCACGAGATGCCGCGCCAGCGCGATCGACGCGGCAGCGCCCGCGCGCGCGCGCTGGCGCGCATAGAGCGAGAGCGTGGTCGCTACCTGGTCGTTGCGGCTACGGCCGGCATGCAACCAATCGCCGGCCCCGTCGTCGCAGAGTTCGCGCACGCGCGCGTCGATAGCGCCATGCACGTCCTCCGCACCACCGGCCCGTGCCCAGGCCGCAAACGTACCGCTCGTCACCTCGCTTGCCACCTGCGCGAGCGCGCGCTGCAATGATGCCGCCTTCGTTTCATCGACGATCTTTCCGCCCCTTAACGCATCGACGTGCGCTTGCGAGCACAGCACGTCGAAGGGCGCCAACACGAGGTCGTCTTCCAATGAGGAGCCGAAGGCCAACAACACCGGGTCCGGCGGCTGCTCGAACCTGCCGCCCCACTGCAAGGCAGCGGGGGTGCCGTTCGAGCCGTTCGGCCCGCTCATCCGGCGGCGACCGGCGCCTTCAAACGCGCGATCCGATCGAGCGGGAGCCCGTAGAGGCGAATGAATCCATCTGCCGCATGGTGATCGAACGCGTCCCCGGCGCCGTACGTTGCCAAGGCTTCGTCGTAGAGCGCGAACGCCGAGCGCACGCCGGTGACCGTTACGGCACCTTGATGCAGACGCACGCGCACTTCGCCCGTCATTCGCCGCGCAAAACTCGCATTGAAGGCATCGAGCGCGTTCCGCAGCGGCGACATCCACAGCCCGTCGTACGCCAATTCCGCGTATTTCTGATCGCACGTCGCTTTGAAGCGCAGTTCGTCGCGCGTGAGTACCAAACGCTCCAGCGCCTTATGGGCCGCAATCAACACGCTCGCCGCCGGCGCTTCGTAAACTTCGCGCGATTTCACGCCGATGACACGGTCCTCGACGATGTCGATGCGTCCGATCCCGTGTTTGCCCGCGAGCACGTTGAGCGCTGCGATCCCGTCGATCGCATTCAACGTCGTTCCCAGCGCGCCGAAGCCGGGTACGCCCGCCGCGAAGGTCAGCACGATCTCATCGGCGGCCTGCGGGCGCGTCTGCGGCGATGCGGTCCAGGCATACGCATCCTCGGGCGGCTCGTTCCACGGGTCTTCCAACACGCCCGCCTCGATCGAGCGCCCCCAGAGATTCGCGTCGATGGAGTAGGGTTTGGCCGCGGTGTGCGCGATCGGAACGCCGTGCGCCGCGGCAAACGCCATCGCATCCGGCCGCGAGAGCGGCGTTTCGCGCAACGGTGCGCGCACCTGGAGCGTGGGGTCGAGCGCCCGCACGGCCAGCTCGATGCGCACCTGGTCGTTGCCTTTTCCCGTGCAACCGTGCGCGACGGTGTCGGCGGAGAAGCGCTTTGCCGTCTCCACCAAGAGTGCCGAGATGAGCGGACGCGAAAGCGCGGCCGAGAGCGGATAGACGCCCTGATAGAGCGCGTTGGCTTGCAACGCGGGCCACACGTGATCGTTGACCAGGCGATCGCGCGCGTCGATCACCACGGCATCGTATGCACCTAAGGCCAGCGCCTTCGCGCGCACCGCTTCGAGTTCGGAGGCGGGGTTGCCGCTCGCCGAAGCCGTTTGGAGCGCGGTCGAAGCATCGCTCTCGCCGAGATCGGCCGTCATGGCGATCACTTCGTGGCCTTCGAGGATCAATTTCTTGAGCAGCACCGAGGTGTCGAGACCGCCCGAGTATGCTAAAACAATCCGGCTCATGCCGCGTTCGTCCCCTTGAGATCGAGAAAGCGTTGTTTGATCACGGGCATCTCCTCGGCGGATCGCACGATTACCAGAATCGTATCGTCGCCGCCGACGGTGCCGATAATCTCCGGCCACGCCGCTTCGTCGATGGCCGATGCCACCATCATGGCGCTCCCGGGCGGCGTGCGCAAGACGATGAGGTTCACGCTGCCTTCCGCACCGAGCACCAGCTCGGAAACGACCCGATGCAGCCGCGAGACGTAATTCACCGTCGCGCTCGGCACGACATACTTGAAGAGCGCGTCGTCGTCGCTCTCGGTCTTAATGGGCACCTTGATGAGCCCGAGTTCCTTGATATCGCGCGAAACGGTCGCTTGCGTTACCTCGTAGCCTTGCTTCTCGAGCAGCGCGACGAGTTCGTCTTGCGAATGGATCGGTCGCGTCGCGACCAGGGTGAGGATGGCGCGTTGACGGCGGTCTTTCATACCGGCATTCCCTTACAATCGGTGAGGAGAGCGACAAGCAGCGCCTTCTGCGCGTGCAAACGGTTCTCGGCCTGGTCGAAGACGACGCTGTGCTCGCCCTCGATCACGCCTTCGGTGACTTCTTCTCCCCGATGCGCGGGGAGACAGTGCATGAAGATGGCGTGCGGCTGTGCGTAGCCCAGCAGTTCGTCGGTTACCGCGTACGGGCGCAACATCGCATCGTTGCGTTCGCGATAGCGCTCCTCGCCCATCGAGGTCCATACGTCGGTATAGAGGACGTCCGCGCCCCGCACCGCCCGCACCGCACTCGAGAACGCGCGGGCCGTCCCGCCGGCGGGCGCCCCGAGCGCCTGCAAGTGCTCCAGGTAGGCTTCGCTCGGTCGATGGGTCGGCGGGCAGCCGAACTGCACCGTTGCGCCGAGTTGCACGGCCGCGTCCGCAAGCGAGGCCGCGACGTTGTTCTTCGCATCGCCCAGATACGCGATCCGCAAGCCTTCGATCGAGCCGAAGCGCTCTTGCATGGTGAGCAGATCGGCCAACGCCTGGCACGGATGAGCCGCGGCGGAGAGCCCATTAATCACCGGTACGGTGGATGCGCGAGCGAAACGCTCGAGCGGTTCGTGCGCGTGCGTGCGGACCACGATTGCGTCGACGTATCTCGAGAGCACGCGGGAGACGTCTTCGGGCGTTTCGCGAGAGCCGACCATAAATTCGCTGCCCGATGCGAACAGCGTCTCCCCGCCGAGCTGGCTCATCGCCACCTCGAAAGAGACGCGCGTGCGCAGACTTGGCTTCTCAAACAGCATGGCAAGCGTCCGGCCTCGAGCCAGCGAGCGTTGCTCCGCCAGCGGCAGGGCCTTGAGGTAGGTCGCAAGGCGCAGCACGGAGCTCAGCTCGACCGCGGTCAGATCGGTTACCTGGAGGAGGTTCCTCCCGCGAAGCGTATTCGCGGGGGGTGGCGCTACGGCATACATTGTGTGTATATTTATGCATAGAATGAATGAATATGCAAGCCTTTTTGCCTCGGGTCTTCTCGTGGTGAAGTACGGCGGCAACGCCATGGGCGACGAAGCCGGTGCGGCGACGGACCCGGTCCTGCGAGCAATCGCCGGCCTGTGGGCGACGGGAACCCGCATCGTTCTGGTCCATGGCGGCGGCCCGGAGATCGACCGCGCGCTCGCGCAGCGCGGCATCCCCACACGGCGCATCGATGGGATGCGCGTGACCGACGGGCCGACGCTGGAATCGACCGAAGCCGTCCTCTGCGGCACCATCAATAAGCGCCTCGTCCGCAACTGCACCGCGCTGGGTATCCCCGCCGCCGGCATCAGCGGCCAAGATGCGAAGACGCTCGTCGCCCGGAAACTGCTGCCCGAGAACGGCGCCGATCTCGGCTTCGTGGGCGAGGTCGTCGCCTGCGACCCAGCACTTTTGCACGCGTTGCTCGACGCCGGCTTTCTCCCCGTGGTCGCGCCGCTGGCGATCTCCACCGACGCAGCCCACGCCTTCAACGTCAACGCCGACCTTGCAGCCGCAGCCATCGCCGGCGCGTTGAATGCCGACGCCTTCATCATGCTCACGAACGTTCCCCGCGTTCTGCGCGACCGGAACGATCCGGCCAGCGGCATCGATCGTCTCGCCCTAGCAGAGGCCCGCGCGTTTGCGACGAGCGATGCGTGCGAAGGCGGCATGAAACCAAAGATGGATGCGGCGATCCTCGCTCTCGAACGCGGATCGCACACCGTACACATCGGCGATGCAGAAACCTTCAGCGGCGGGAGGCTCATGGGAACGGCCATCGCGCGCGACCCTTAGGCTAGACGACCCGCTTCACGTAATGCTCTGCAACGACTACGATCGCCAGCATAAACAGCGCGAGGATCGACGCCGCGACGCCGATCCATTTCCATCGCGAGCGTTGCATCGCGTTGAGGACCAGTGCAGTAAACGATATCACCGCTATGACGAATAACCGTGAGTCGGTGGCATTCACTTCGTTAATCGTTCCTCGACGTACGCCTTCGTTTCCGGGTCGAGAATGCAGAGATCGCAGCCCCGCATGCCGCGCGTGAGCAACACGCGATACGTGTTCTTCACAACGTCGGTACATCGCGCGCCGCTGCGCGCGCGGAACCGGTAGTAATCGTAGAAAGCGTCCCCTAGCCGCTCCGCGATGTGCTTTTGCACACCCTCATCGATAAATGTCTCGCTCGACCCGGCAAAAAGCTGCATTCACCCTCACTCTGTATTGCCGCGGATTCGACCAAAGGCAGCCGAATCCGTCAAACCCGGCATGCCGGAGATTGGGCGTTGCGGCCTACGGGTATACATCGCTCGAAAGCGAGGTTCGAAGATGAAGCGCGATACGACGCCGGAACCACCCGATTCAGACGCCGTCACCGATCTCGATAAGGAACTCGAGAACGCCATGGCCGTCTATGCCGACACCGACATGGACCCCAACCGGGACGACCAAAAAGACGTCCATCACGGCGCTGAAGACGAGCAGAGCGAACAATAAACGCCCGGCACCCGGCGTTCGCTTGGTCTAAAGTGAGCTACTATGACCAGACGACCGGTAGTTTATCCCCCATACTTAGCTTATGCAAGTATGCCAAAGTCCGTGCCCTCGAGCAAACGTGTCCGTCGTGCCGCGCTTCGTCGCCGCATCGCTGTTTGCGCTCCTTTTTTGCGGGACGATGGCTGTTGCCAATGCCGCAGATTTCGGAAGCCCGCCTTCGGGTGAGGTTCCGATCCTCTATAACGATCATACGGTTTACGCGAAGCCCGACATCCTCAAGCAGAGTCGCGTGCTCGCGGCCCTTGTAAAAGACGGGCAGATCTACGTGCCGCTGCGCGACATGTTCGAGCAGATGGGCGCCACCGTCACCGCCTCGGCCGACGGAAAAACCATTACCGCAGCAAAAGAGGGCGTTAGCGTATCGGTGACGCTGGGCCGGGACATCGTCGTTATCAACGGCGAATCGCGTCCACTCGACGTGCCGCCGATGCTCTACCACGGCGTGCTGCTCGTGCCGGTTCGCGTCCTCTCCGAAGCACTCGGCGCATACGTGCAGTGGGTGCCGGATAAGCGCTTGGTCGTCGTTCGCTACATTCCGCCGACACCGATGCCGACGGCAACGCCGACAGCCGAGCCGACCGTAGCGCCAACGGCAACACCCGTGCCGGTCGTCTTGGCGACGCCGTCCTACAACGGCTACGTTGAAGCTGCAATCTGGGCCCCCAAGACTTACAACGAGTTCTCCGCCGGCGAGTACTGCCGCGAGTCCTACTTGGCCAGCGCCGTGTATGCGCCTCAGAACTCGAAATTCGCAGCGAAAGTCGATTTCCGCCAATACTCGTACGTGACGAGCAGCAATATCACCGATGCCTACGGCAACCAATACACGCAGTTCGCCACGATCGACGGCGGCACGGCGGTCACGCCGGTGTTCCTGGGTCGCCAGAATTCGATCGATGCGCGCTTGGAGTATCAGGTCGCATCGCCTCGCGTGTACGTCGGCGTCGGTTACATCAGCACGTCGAACAATTACGGCTACCCGCGACTCCACGCTGTCGGCTTCGGCGTAGAAAAATTGCCGGATCTGCGCCCCGGCGTCAGCGTGTACGGGTCGGCATTCTATTATCCGAGCGCGAGCGGCAGCTATACGGTCACCAATCCGGCCAGCTCAAACTTCGGCACCTCGTACCGGCAGCAGTATAACATCACGAAATACGACGTCGGTCTCGCGCTCGTCATGAAGCATTCTCCGGTCTACCTGTATGGCGGATTCGCCGCCGATCAATACTCGGTAAAACAAAACGCACCCATCGGTCAGACGCATAACGGTCCGTATATCGGCCTCGGCGTGAAGCTCTAAGCGGTCGAAAGGACTATTCTATGCAAAAAAAGACCCCTCGTCTCTTGAACGCGCGTCGACTCACCGCATTGGTGGCGTTGGCCTTCCTCGCCTCGTGTAGCGGCAGCGGATGCGGCAACTGCACCGTCCCGGCCTTTAATGCGACACCCGTCCCGGGAACAACGCCGACACCGTCACCGGGCATCACGCCGACACCATCGCCGGGCACCACGCCGACACCGACACCGGTGCCTACCGCTACGCCGGCTTTGCTCTCATGCAGTCAAGGGGCAGCGGCGATTCCGCTAGGACCCGCGCTCGCTCCCTTCGCGCTACTCGCCGGTTCGACGATTACCAACGTCGGCAACACGCTGGTCACATACGCTCCCGGCGCGGTCACCGGTGTTTTCAACGACGATTTGGTCGGCGTTTCACCGGGCACGGCTGTAACGGGATTCTATCCTCCCGGGACCGTTACGGACGGACCCAATGCCATTTACGCAGCAACACCTCCCGGATCCACGTCCCCATACAATTCCAATACGGCCATACCGTTAGCGGCTGAAAACGCGCTAACCACCGCCTATAACATCGCCGCCGGAAAACCGGCCACGGCCACCGTTGCGGGCGACCTCTCGCAGGCCAGTTCGCCGGGCTTCCCAACCGGCACGCTGCCCGCCGGAGTGTACAAATCCACATCGTCGCTCTCCATCGCCGCCGGCAATCTAACGTTAGACGGCGGCGGAAACAACCAAAGTGTCTTCATCTTTCAGATCGGATCGACGCTGACGACGACCTTGAATGGAAGCATTAGCGGCAACATCCTTCTCCAAAACGGGGCGCACCCGTGTAACATCTATTGGCAGGTCGGAAGCTCGGCAACGCTGGGCGGCGCGACCTTCTATGGCAACGTGCTCGCGTTCTCTTCGGTCACCATCAACGCCGCAAACTTCACCGGCCGAGCGTTGGCCGGCGGCCCGACGCTGGGTAACGGTGCCGTTTCCATACCGATCGTCGGCGGCTCGCTTATCACCAATCCGGGCGGCAACTAGCGGTCATCTGCACGGGCTCAAAGGCCACCTTTCCGGGGCGGCTAAGCGAACGAAGACGGCCCAGAGACAAACTCTGGGTCGTCTTCGTTCGTTTAGCTTGCTCCGTGTGCGGGAATACGCGGAAGTCTGCGTAGAAGCTACAAGCCGCCAGCCTGGAAAGGCATCCATCCATGATCGTCAACCAAGAACAGCCCTTCGATTCTAAAACCTTCCTCGGTGCCGTGGGCGACGGACGCACGATCCAGAAGTATCGTAAAAACAGCAGCATTTTCGCCCAGGGAGACCCGGCGGATGCGGTTTTTTACATACAACGCGGTGAAGTAAAACTCGCGGTCGTATCCCCGCGCGGCAAAGAGGCCGTTATCGCCATCCTAAGCGAAGGGTTTTTCTTCGGCGAGGGATGCCTCGCCGGTCAAGCGGTCCGCATGGCATCGGCATTGGCACTAACGGATTGTTCCATCGTCCGGGTCGCAAAAGCCGTGATGGTGAACGTTCTGCACGCCGAGCCGGAGTTCTCGGAGACGTTCATCGCGCATCTTCTCACGCGCAACATTCGCATCGAAGAAGATCTGGTCGATCAACTCTTCAACTCGAGTGAGAAGCGCCTCGCCCGCGTCCTGCTCTTGCTCGCCAACTTCGGGAAAGAGTCGCGCCCCGAGGAAGTGATCCCCAATATCAGCCAGGAGACGCTCGCCGAGATGATCGGCACGACGCGTTCCCGCGTTAGCTTCTTCCTCAATAAATTTCGCAAGCTCGGCTTTATCGAATACAACGGCGTCATTCGCGTGCATACCTCGCTCCTGAACGTCATCCTCCACGACTGACCGGCCGTCACAACGACGCACGAAGAATCGTAGGAAGGGTATGAAGGCAGCCTCGATCCTGGCATTGACGATGGCGCTGACGGCCGGCGTTGCCCCATCGAGCGACACGGGCACGATAAGCGCGTCACAAGACGGATATCTCGCGACGCTGAGCCTTCCCGCGCATACCGCCGGCGGCATACCGGCCGATACGCTACTGCGGGGCCGCGCTCCGAACGCGGCCGAGAAACCGCCGACGCCGGGGGCCGACGCCGTGTACTTTTTCACGATTGAAAACGAGAGCCGCGCCGTTCCCTTCGGCGCGGGCTCGCAACTCGACGTGCGGTGCCCGTTCGGTCTCGATCCATCGCTGCGATACACCCTGACGATCGCGCGCGGCGATCCATACGTCGGACCGGTTGCAGGCACCGCCGGCGGTAACGTGCTGCACTTCACCCTGCCGGCGTTTACCGTTCCACCGGGGACGGAGGTTCAGGGCGAAATCGACGGCTACAGCCCCTAGCGTGAAACGCAGCACGATCGCGGGCGCAATCATGTGGATCCTTGCGGAATTCCTCGTGCTGCTCTGGGATCCGTACCGTTCGTGGATCGGCCCCGCCATGCTGGTCTACGTCATGCTGCTGTGGCTTATCGTCACGCGGATCGTCCGCGAGGATAAGGCCGCCGAGCAATCCGTGCTCGTGGCTGCGGCCACCGGTGGCCGCCTGCGGCTCCGTAGCGCCATCGTCCTGGCAACGCTCGTCGCCGTCTTCCTCGTGTACTCCGTCTGGTACGGCGGGCACGTCCACGTGCCATGGCTCGGCCGGATCCTGCGCGGTTACGCCGCATGTTTCGGGCCCACGTTCGGGCAACCGATGTTCAACTTCACCCTCTACGCGCTGCTGCCTGGAAC
>DAHUXY010000190.1 GCA_027315505.1 Vulcanimicrobiota bacterium
CTTACCCATCGCGTCGCGCGCGTCGATGCCGGTGCCGCGCGATTTCGACATCGGGCGGCCTTGCTCGTCGTTCACCCAGCCGTTCTTCACCACGCGCTTATAGGGGGCGCGGCCCTCGATGGCTACCGCCGTGACGAGCGAACTGCGGAACCACCCGCGATACTGGTCGCCGCCTTCGAGCACGACGTCGCTCGGCCACGGAATCCCGTCGCGTCCGAGCACGGCAAAGTGCGTCACGCCGGATTCGAACCAGATGTCGACGATGTTCTTTTCTTTTTCAAACGCGGTCTTTCCGCAGGACGGGCATGCGAAGCCCTCCGGCAGATACGTTTCCACCGGGTCGCTCCACCATGCGCCGGCACCCGCCTCGGCAAAGCGCTTGGCGGCCACGCGCGCGACGCGCGGATCGAGAATCGATTCGTTGCACGAGGTGCAGAGCACCGCGGGGATCGGCGTCCCCCAGGTACGCTGTCGCGAGATGCACCACTCGGGATGATTCTCCAGCATCTGCCGGATGCGGTTGCGCCCCCACTCGGGAGTGAATTCCACCGTGTCGACCGCCTCGACGGCGCGCGCGCGCAAGCGATTTTGATCCATCGCGATGAACCACTGCGCGGTCGCGCGGAAGATCACCGGATTGTGGCAACGCCAGCAGTGCGGATACGAGTGTTCGTACTCGTACGCGCGCCACAGCGCGCCGCTCGCGCGCAAATCTTCCACGATCTGTTTGTTGGCTTTGAAGATGAACTGCCCGGCGTAGGGGCCCGCTTCGGCCGTAAACACGCCGGATGCATCGACCGGGTTGAGCACCGGCAATCCGTACTTTACGCCGGTATCGAAATCGTCCGCGCCGTGGCCCGGGGCGGTGTGCACGGCGCCGGTTCCGGTCTCGAGATCCACGTAGCCGGCGAGAACCAGCGCCGAATCCCGGGCAAAAAACGGGTGACGGACGGCAAGGCCGTCGAGCGCGGCGCCGGTCGCGCGCGCCAGCAGGACGGCGTCCGCAAACCGATCGCCGAGCGCTTGCGGCGCTAAAGCTTCGGCGAGAATCAGCGCTTCGTTATCGATCCGGTAGAGCCCGTACGATGCTTCCTCGCGCAGCGCGATCGCCACGTTGGCGGGCAGCGTCCAGGGCGTCGTGGTCCAAATCAGTACGGCCACCGGCGCATCACCCGGCAACGCCGAGGCCGCCGGGCCGAACGCCGCAAGGAGCGCGGGGCGCTGAGCGGCATCGGCGGCAAAGCGCACGTACACCGACGGCGACACCTTGGGTTCGTATTCGATTTCGGCTTCGGCCAGCGCGGTCTCGTCGTGCACGCACCAGAGCGTGGAGCGCAATCCCTTATAGAGTTGTTGCTTCTCGGCCAAATCCGCGAGCGCGTTGACGATCGTCGCTTCGAACGAGGGATCGATCGTGCGATACGGATGCTCCCAATCGCCGAAATTGCCCATCCGCGTGCGCACGTCGCGCTGACGATCGAGCCAATAGAGCGCTCGCTCGCGGCAGTTCGCGCGTAACTCGAGGGGATCGATCGCGTGAAAATCTTTGATGCCC
This sequence comes from Vulcanimicrobiota bacterium, assembly GCA_027315505.1. GTDB lineage: Bacteria > Vulcanimicrobiota > Vulcanimicrobiia > Vulcanimicrobiales > Vulcanimicrobiaceae > DAHUXY01. The sequence continues at coordinate 1,556 of DAHUXY010000190.1, forward strand.
AGGTGCTTGAGCGTTTCGAGCTCGATCGGCAATCCGTGCATGTCCCAGCCGGGAATAAACGGCGACCACTTGCCGTCCAGCAGCGCGATTTTCACGAACATGTCCTTGAGGACCATGTTCAAAAAATGACCCATGTGCAGTTCGCCGTTCGCGTACGGCGGGCCGTCGTGCAGAATCCAGGCGCCGTTCGCCTCGTTCCGTTCGAGCCGCCGCTCGTAGGTGCGCTGCGCCGCCCACCATGCCACGCGCTCGGGCTCGCGCTTGGGCAGCTCGGCCTTCATCGGGAAGTCGGTCTTGGGCAAACGGAGGGTGTCGCGATAGTCGCGTTGCGCTGAAGTACTCATGGCTCGCCGAGGAGTTCGCCAAGCACGTCGAAGTTTCGTTCCGCCGACGCTCGAACGACCGCGATTCGTTCGCGCAGATGCTCCGCGAGCTTATCGCGCTCCGATATCAGCCGATCGACCGCGGCGTCCACGCTCGCATCGCTCGGCGCACATTCTCCGGGCACCCAGAGCGGGGCGAGCGGGTACTCCAGATCCTCGCATAGCGCCGCCACCTTGGGATCGTAGGGAATGGCCAGGAACGGCACGTTGAAGCGCGCCGCCAGAATCAGCGCATGCAGGCGCATCCCGATCACCGCGTGCGCGCCTCGCAGGATCGCCGCCGCTTTGGCCAGATCGCACTCGGGCAACAGCATCGGCGCGGTAGCGCACGCGCGGATGATGGTGGTCGCCACCTCGGCATCCGGCGCACCGCCCAGCGGCAAAAATCCCACCCGCAGCCCATGGTGCGAGCTCAGGCGATCGACCGCCCGCGCGATCGCCTTGGTCCCCTCTTTGAGCGCGGCAATCTTACGGACGCTCACGATCGCGTACCGGCCCTGCGACGGGTCCAGCCCCTCGCCGGAGAGATCTGCCTCGTGGGGCGGAAGGTCGTAGAG
>DAHUXY010000208.1 GCA_027315505.1 Vulcanimicrobiota bacterium
GAAGCGAACGCCATTTCGCTGGGCTACCCGGCGGCAAAAGACTTCGACTACGCCGCGCTGGCGCCGTTTCTCTCGTTCCCGATCAATAACGTCGGCGATCCGTTCGCGCAGGCTACCTATCGCGTCGAGACGCGCGACTTCGAGCGCGAAGTGGTCGGGTTCTTTGCCGATCTTTATCGCGCACCGGCCGACGACTGGTGGGGCTACGTCACCAACGGCGGAACCGAGGGGAACCTCTACGGCCTGTATTTGGCGCGCGAGTTGCTTCCGAAGGGGATGGTGTACTACTCCGAGCAGACGCACTACAGCGTCGCGAAGAACTTGCACTTCCTAGGCATGCGGCACATTACGATCCGCTCCCAGTCCAGCGGCGAGATCGATTATGAAGATCTTCGAGAAACGCTAAAAATCCATCGCGACGTGCCGCCGATCATTTTTGCCAACATCGGCACCACCATGACCGAGGCGCGCGACGACGTGGGGCGGATCGTCTCCATCATGGACGATCTTGCGATTCACGAGCGCTATATTCATTCGGATGCAGCCCTCGCCGGGGCGTACGCCGGCTTGTTGGAGCCGCGCCCCGCATACGATTTCGTCGACGGCGCGGATTCGATCGCCGTGAGTGGGCATAAATTTTTGGGCGCGCCGATACCCTGCGGGGTGGTCATCGCGCGCAAGCACAACGTCCAGCGCATCGCGCGCGCGATCGACTATATCGGGAGCCTCGATACGACGATCACCGGATCGCGAAACGGTTTTACGCCGCTGATGCTCTGGTACCGGCTGCGGGAGTTGGGGATGGACGGCATTCGCCGGCGCTTGAAGCAATCACTCGAATTGGCTTCGTACCTGGAGCGATCGCTGCGCGCGGCGGGCATTTCGGCGTGGCGTAATCCGAATGCGATTACGGTCGTTTTTCCGCGGACCAGCGAAACGTTGCGATCGAAGTGGCAACTCGCGACGGCGGGACCCATCGCGCACGTCCTCGTGCTGCCGAACGTAACGCGCGAACAGGTGGACGCCTTCGTAGGCGATATGCGGGCGGAGCAAATCGTCAAGGAGGAAGCATGCAGAGTATCCGGGTGATCGTCCCGAATAGTCCCGGCCTTTTGGCCGAGCTGACCGAATGCCTGGCAAGCGCCGAGGTGAGCATCGCGCAGATCGTGGTTGAAACGCACGGCTCCGGCGCGCTGGTTCGCATTGAAGTCGACGAGGGCGACAAAGCCCTCGCAACGCTGACCGGTGCGGGATACGATGCCGTGACCGACGGCGTGCTCTTGGCGCGGATCGAAGACCGCCCGGGTGCGCTCGCGCACCTATCGCGCCGGCTCGCGGACGCGCACCTCAATATTCGATCGATGCATCACGTCCTTCGCGAGGAAGGCTATGCATTAGTCGCCATCAGCACCGACGACAACGAGCGAGCCCGCGGAGTGCTCGGCGGAACCGCGTTGTAGCGCATTGGTACGGGCGGTGCTTTTCCGGGAATAGACCATTCATGCGTGAAGCGGTTTTGATCGGGCATCTCACTTCCAGGAACGGTCCTGCGGCATTTGCCGAGGTATCGAAGGCGCTTGTCGCCCACGGCGTTTCCATCGTCGAGGCCCACCAGGTGGAGACGCGGAAGGAGATCCGCCGGCGCGTCAAGCGCGCGGTAAAGTCCGGGCACACGCTCGTTCTCGTCATAGGCGGCGATGGTAGCCAAGCTGCGGCCGTCGGCCCGCTCGCCCATACGAAGGCCGTTCTGGGTGTGATCCCGGCCGGCACCGGAAACAGCTTTGCGCAGAGCCTCGGCATCACACCGACGATTGAAGGCGCTATCCAGACCATTCTCAACGGGCGCGTGGCGCACGTCGACTTGGGCGTCGTCAACGGCGAATATTTTGCGAACTTTGCGACCATCGGATTGAGCAGCGAAATCGCGGAGAGCACGCCGAAACTCTTGAAAAAAATCGTGGGCGGTGCGGCGTACGGTCTCGCCGCCGTTCTCCCGATGCTCAAACACCGGCCGTTCCTCGCGAAGGTGTCGTGGGAGAAGAACGCGCTGAAGCTGGAGACGCACCAAATGATCGTCGCCAGCGGGCGATACTTCGGCAATACGCCGATCTTGCCGGACGCGACCGCGACGAGCGGGCGATTAGCCTTCTTTACGACCGTCGGCCCAGGGCGCATGGACGTGATGCGGATGTATCTAGCCTTTCTTAGCGGTACGCAGACCGATCTTCCGGACGCGCACTATTTCCAGACGGCGAAACTTACGGTCAAAACGAAGAAGCGGCAGCCCATCGCGATCGACGGCAGCGCGTTCGGGTACACGCCGGCGAAATTCTCGGTTGCGCCGAACGCGCTACGCGTCATGGTGCCGCAGGCTACGAACGAAGCGACGGCCACGTGACGCCCGAGCTTGAATTGTGGGGCCTCTCGATCGCGCTCGTAACCGCGTTTCTCTTGTTGGGGAGGTTCGTTTCGACGCGCCCGCTCACGTGGATCGATATCGAAGGCAGAAAGGCGCGCGGCACGTTCCCGGCATTGGCGCTGCTCTTTACCCGCTCCGGACGAGGGTTACCCTTGTTGGCGATCGGGGCCCTTGCAACGCTCGGATTGTACTTGTTGAAGAAGCCGCTGTGGATTCCACTGGGAATATCGGCCTCCCAGTTGCTCTCCCAAGGCGTTGTGGAATTGCTCAAGCGGCGCTTCTCGCGCGAGCGTCCCGATGACTGGCTCGGTCGTCAAGAGCGCGGGCTCTCGTACCCGAGTGGGCACGCAACGACGGCGGTCGTCTTCTTCGGCGGCTGGTTGCTCGCGCTCGCAAGCGTTCCCATGCCGCCGGCAATGAGCGTGGTCGCCGGCGTCGTCCTAGCGGGGTGGATGATCGGGATCGGCTGGTCGCGCGTCGCGCTGGGCGCGCATTACCCGACCGACGTCCTGGGTGGGGTGCTCTTCGGTTCGGCCTGGATGTGCGCCGTGCTCGCGATGGTGCTACGGTTGCGGCCTATAGCATGAGCCGTCGAAAATCGCCGAGGACGCTTGCGACGTATACGAGAAATCGCGCCGCGCCCGCGCCGTCGATAACCCGATGGTCGTAGCTGACGCTGATCGGCAGCATCAGCCGCGGCTGGAAGGCCGACCCATCCCACATCGGCTGCATCGCGGCGCGGGTCGCACCCAGAATCGCCACTTCCGGTGCGTTGACGATCTGCGTGAATTGCGTCCCGCCGATACCGCCGATGGACGATATCGTAAACGTCCCGCCTTGCATATCCGTTAATCCGAGCTTTCCATCGCGCGCCTTGGCCGCAAGCGCGGACGTCTCGGCCGCGATCTCAAGCAGCCCTTTACGGTCGGCGTCTTTGAGGACCGGCACGACGAGCCCGTTCGGCGTGTCGGCGGCGAAGCCGAGGTTGTAATATCGCTTGTACACCAACTCGTCGCCCGCCAGAGACGTGTTGAATTCAGGGAAGTGCTGGAGCGCGCTCACGCAGGCTTTCATGAGGAACGCGAGCATCGTGAGCTTCGGCCCGCTCTTCTTGGCCTGCTCCGCGTTCACTTCGTTGCGGAATGCTTCGAGCGAAGTGATATCGGCTTGATCGTAGTTGGTGATGTGTGGAATCTGCAGCCAGTTGCGGTGTAAATTCGGCCCCGAGATCTTTTTGATGCGTGAGAGCGGCTTGCGTTCGATCGTGCCGTACTGCGCGAAATCGACGGTGGGCCAGGCCGGTAGGCCGGGTAAGCCCGCGGCCGAGGACGGCGTGCCCGGCGCGCCCTGCAGCGCGCCTTTGACGTAGCTTTGTACGTCTTCGCGCGTGACGCGTCCGTTTGGGCCGCTCCCGCGGACGCCGTGCAGATCGACGCCGAGCTCGCGAGCGAAGCGACGGATCGCGGGGCTTGCATGGATGATACCGGCATCGTTTGGTTGCGGCGCTGGTTGCGGCGCTGGCGCGGCAACCTGTTGCGCGGCCGGAACGGCCGGCGCTGCGGGCGACGGCGGACTCGCCGGAGTCGCTACGGTTGCGGTGCGTAGCGTCGCTAATACCGTTCCCTGCGAGACGCGATCTCCGGCGCGCACGCGCACCTCTTCGATCGTCCCGGCGCTGCTCGCCGGCACGTCCATCGAAGCTTTATCGCTCTCCAGCGTGACGATCGAGGCCTCTTTGGCGACGGTGTCGCCTGCCTTCACCAATACGTCGGTGACGGGAATCTCTTTAAAATCGCCGATATCCGGAACGCGCAGTTCGATAACGGTCGTCGCCGCGGCGCTTGGCGGCTGCGCGGATTGCGCCGCATCGGCGGGCGCGGGCTTCGCAACCACGTCGCCGGCGACGGCGGTTGGTTCGGCGCGCGATTCGTCTTTGAGCGTAGCGATCACGCTGCCTTGGCTGACTTTATCGCCGGCTTGAACGGCGATGCTTTCGATTACGCCGTCCGCGGGCGACGGCACCTCCATCGATGCTTTATCGCTTTCCAGCACGACCAAGGAATCGTTGTGACTGACGCGATCGCCGGGCTTTACCAACACCTCGATCACGGGAACGTCGGCAAAGCCGCCGATGTCGGGAACGCGTATCTCCATGACGTAGCTTCCTTATACCGTGATGGGGTTGGGCTTGTTGGGATCGATACCGTACTTCGCGATCGCTTCGCCGACGAGGCTGCGTTCGATCGTGCCTTCGTCGGCGAGCGCGTTGAGTGCCGCGATCGCGACGTAGTGGCGGTTTACCTCGAAGAAGGTGCGGAGTTTGCGCCGGTAATCGCTCCGTCCGAAGCCGTCGGTTCCGAGCGTCACGTAGCGCCGGCCGACGTACGGGCGCAATTGCTCGGCATACGCGCGCACGTAATCGGTCGCCGCGATGCCGGGGCCGACGCGGCCTTCGAGGCAGCGGTCCACGTGGCTCAGTCGCGGCTTCTCGCCCGGGTGCAGCAGCGTGTACCGATGCGCGTCGACGCCGTCGCGCGCGGATTCGTTGAAGCTGGTCACGCTCCAGATATCGCTCTGCACGTTCCAATCCGATGCAAGCAGATCGGCGCCCGCAATCACTTCGCGCAGGATCGCGCCGGAGCCGAAGAGCTGCACGCGCGGCGATTTTTTATGCGGCTTCCCGCCGTCGCGCAGGAGGTACATGCCGCGCAGAATGTCGCCGGCCGATCCCTCCGGCATCGCCGGATGCGTGTAGTTTTCGTTGAGGAGCGTGATGTAATAGTACACGTCTTCTTGCTCGGCGAGCATGCGGCGCAGGCCGTCTTGAATGATAACCGCCACTTCGTACCCGAACGTCGGATCGTAGCTCTTGCAGTTCGGGATGAATGAGGCCATCATTTGGCTGCTGCCGTCTTCGTGCTGCAACCCCTCGCCGTTGAGCGTGGTGCGTCCGGAAGTACCGCCGAGCAGAAAACCGCGGGTGCGGCTGTCGCCCGCCGCCCACGCAAGATCGCCGATACGTTGGAAACCGAACATCGAGTAGAAGATGTAGAACGGAACCATCGGCAGGTCGTGGTTGCTGTACGACGTTCCCGCCGCGATCCACGACGAGAGCGCGCCGGCCTCGTTGATGCCCTCTTGGAGAATCTGGCCGTGCTGATCTTCGCGATACCACATCAGTTGCTCGGCATCTTGCGGATGGTAGAGCTGCCCTACCGACGAGTAGATCCCCAGTTGGCGGAACATGCCCTCCATGCCGAACGTACGCGATTCGTCCGCAACGATCGGCACGACGCGCGGCCCGACGGTCGCGTCGCGGACGATCGTGTTGAGGATACGCACGAACGCCATGGTCGTGGATATCTCGCGCTCGCCCGTGGCTTTGAGTTGCCCGTCGAATGCCGAAAGCGCCGGAACCGGGAGCGCGGCCGAGGTGCGCCGCCGTTGCGGCAGGCTTCCCAACGCGTGCACGCGATCGCGAAGATACTGTGCCTCGGCGCTATCGTCGGGCGGACGATAGAATGGGATGCTCTCGATCTGCGCGTCGCTCACCGGTATGTTGAAGCGATCGCGGAAGACGCGCATCTCTTCGAGGTCCATTTTCTTGGCTTGGTGGGCGATATTGCGCGCTTCGCCGGCTTCGCCCATGCCGTAACCTTTGATCGTCTTTGCGAGAATGACCGTCGGTTGGCCTTTGTGCTCCATCGCGGCCTTATAGGCGGTGAAGACTTTGCGCGAGTCGTGGCCGCCACGCGCGAGCGCCCAAACCTCGTCGTCGGTCCAATCGGCCACCAGCGCCGCCGTTTCCGGATACTTCCCGAAAAATTCGTCGCGTACGTACTTGCCGTTGCGCGATTTGAGCGTTTGGTAATCGCCGTCGATCGTCTCGGTCATCAATTGCACCAGCTTACCGCTGGTATCGGCTTTGAGCAGTGCGTCCCATCCGGTTCCCCAGATGACCTTGATAACGTTCCAGCCCGCGCCCTTGAACACGCGCTCCAACTCTTGAATGATCTTGCCGTTCCCGCGTACCGGCCCGTCCAGGCGCTGCAAGTTGCAGTTGATCACCCAGATGAGGTTGTCGAGTTGTTCGCGCCCGGCCAGCGAGACGGCGCCGAGCGATTCGGGCTCGTCCATTTCGCCGTCGCCGAGAAACGCCCACACCTTGCGGTCGGCGGTATCGCGCAAGCCGCGATCGTGCAAGTAGCGCATGAAGCGCGCTTGATAGATCGACATGATCGGCCCGAGCCCCATCGAGACCGTCGGATACTGCCAGAAGTCGGGCATCAACCACGGATGCGGATACGATGGGAGCCCATTCCCATCGACTTCTTGCCGGAAATGTTCGAGTTGCGATTCGGTGATGCGCCCCTCGAGAAAGGCGCGCGCGTAGATACCCGGCGACGAGTGGCCTTGCATGAACACCATGTCGCCGCCGAACGTCTCCGTGGGCGCGCGCCAGAAGTGATTGAATCCGACGTCGTACAGCGTTGCGGCGGAGGCGAAGCTCGCAACGTGGCCGCCGAGTTCGGACGAGGCTTTGTTCGCGCGTACGACCATCGCCATCGCATTCCAGCGCACGTAGTGTCGCAGGCGCGCTTCGAGTTCGCGATCCCCCGGCATCGGCGCTTCGCGTTCGGGGGGTATCGTATTGACGTACGGCGTTTCAAGCCCGAGCGAAACGTGGGCGCCGCCGCGCCGCGCCTCGTCGACGAGATGCTCGAGCAACGCGCGAGCTCGGTCGGGGCCTTCCGCGGCCAAAACGCCGCGCATGGCATCGAGCCACTCGGTGGTTTCTTGCGGGTCGGGATCGTGTGCGAACGCGCTCATAATAACCCTCCCATTCCGCAGATTTTGCGAATCCCTTGCGGGTGGATCGATCCGATCAACAGGCCGCATCGATCCAATTTTGGGGGGGCTACATGTCGGTGCTGAACGCGAGGCGGTCTTCTTTAAGAGCAACGCCGATCGCCGCGAGCAGTAACACTCCGCCCGCGATGGCCGGCGCGGGGACGGCTTCGTGAAAGATCGCCAGAGCCAGGGCGGCCGCGATGGCGGGTTCGAGCAGCGTTGCAAACGCGATCGCGCTCGGCGAGAACCAGCGCAGGGCGGCGTTGAGCGCCGTGTGCCCGAGCAATTGCGAAACTAGTGCCATCGCCAAGATGCCCAGCCACGGCCCGGTTGCGCTCGCCGCCGGCAACGGCTGGTGCGCGATCGTCGCGGCAAGCAGCAGCCCGACGGATGCCCAGGTGTAGGTGTGGGTGACGATGGTGCGGGTGCTCAGAGCGCCGCGAACCTCGCGAACGATCGTGAAGTAAGCGCCGATGGCGATCGCGCCGGCGAGCGCTAGGCCCGCGCCTAACAGATCGTGGCCGCGGAACGGCGGGGGCGTACGATCGAAGCCGACCACCATCACCAGGCCGACGGCGCCGGCGACGACCGCAGCGAGTGCCGCATGGCTGAGCCGGCGGCGATGCACCACGGCGTCGTAGGTGGCGGTCCAGATCGGGGTGGTCGTCACCAACAGCGTCGAGACAGCGATATTGGTATAGTCCAGCGATGCGATCCAGGTGCCGAAGTGGATCGCCATCGCAACCCCCGCGAAGAACAGGAGCAGGCGGACGCGCGGCGTGAGCGCTTCCCGCGCGGGGCGAATGGCCGAGACCAGCAGCAGGATGATCGCCGCTATGGTGAGGCGGCCGGCGGCCACCGCGATCGGTTGCGCGCCGCCCAGCGCGTACCGCGCAAAGATGGCCGCCGCGCCTACCGCAAGCTGGGCTCCGCCCAGGACCAGGTAAGGAAGCACAGCGGCACGGGTTTGGTTCCCATGCCGCCGTAACCTTGGCCGCCGCCGCCCATCTACGGCCGCTTGCGGGGATTTCGATTGCGATAACGCCAACCATCGGCGAACGGGAGCTCGCGGTAAGCGGGCTGAGAGGGCGCGGTCAACGCGCCGACCGTCGCGATTCCGAATTGCGGAATCCACACCCGATCCGGATAATGCCGGCGTGGGAAAAGGAGACATTTCATGGCGATGACAGCAGCGGCGGCCACCGGCGGCTCGCGCAAGATCTACGTGCAGGGCGGCGACCCATCGGTGCGCGTCCCGATGCGCGAAATCGCGCTGACCGACGGAACGACGCACGCCGTATACGATACGAGCGGGCCCTATACCGACGCCGGCGCGACGATCGACGTGCGCGCGGGATTGCCCGCGTTGCGAGAACGATGGATCGATCTGCGCGGCGATACCGAGGTGCTGGACAAAGCGACGTCGGTCTACCGTCGCGGACGCGAAGCGATGCACGAATTGGACGCTATCCGGTTCGAGAGCAAACGCACGATCCGTCGCGCCAAGCCCGGCGCCAACGTTTCACAGATGCACTACGCGCGCAAGGGCATCGTCACGCCGGAGATGGAGTTCATCGCGATCCGCGAAGGCGTCGAACCCGGCTTCGTGCGCGACGAAGTGGCGCGCGGCCGCGCGATCATTCCGTCGAATATCAACCATCCCGAGAGCGAGCCGATGATCATCGGCCGCGGCTTCCACGTAAAGATCAACGCCAACATCGGCAACTCGGCGGTCGCCTCCACGATCGAAGAAGAGGTCGACAAGATGACGTGGGCGACGCGCTGGGGCGCGGACACCGTGATGGATCTTTCGACCGGCAAGAACATTCACGAAACGCGTGAGTGGATTCTGCGCAATTCTCCGGTGCCGATCGGGACGGTTCCGATCTATCAGGCGCTCGAAAAGGTGAACGGCAAAGCCGAAGAGCTCACGTGGGAGCTTTTTCGCGACACGTTGATCGAGCAGGCGGAGCAGGGCGTCGATTACTTCACCATTCACGCCGGGGTGCTCTTGCGGTACGTGCCGCTCACGGCCGCCCGCATTACCGGAATCGTTTCGCGCGGCGGCTCCATCTTGGCGAAATGGTGCCTCGCCCACCATCAGGAAAATTTCCTCTACACGCACTTCGAAGAGATCTGCGAGATCATGAAGGCGTACGACGTGGCGTTTTCGCTCGGCGACGGCTTGCGCCCGGGCTGCACCGCCGACGCCAACGACGCGGCCCAGTTCGGCGAGCTGGAGACGCTCGGCGAACTCACCCAGATCGCGTGGAAGCACGACGTGCAGGTGATGGTCGAAGGCCCCGGCCACGTGCCGATGCATCTCATCAAAGAGAACATGGAGAAGCAGCTCGAGATCTGTCACGAAGCGCCGTTCTACACGCTCGGCCCGCTCGTGACCGATATCGCGCCGGGATACGATCACATCACCAGCGCGATCGGCGCGGCGATGATCGGCTGGTTCGGCACCGCGATGCTCTGCTACGTTACGCCCAAAGAGCACCTCGGCTTGCCGAATAAGAAAGACGTCAAAGACGGCGTGATTACCTACAAGATCGCCGCCCACGCGGCGGATCTCGCGAAGGGCCATCCGCGCGCGCACCATTGGGACGACGTCCTCTCGAAGGCGCGCTTCGAGTTTCGCTGGGAGGATCAATTCAATCTCTCGCTCGATCCCGATACCGCGCGCGAATTTCACGACGAAACGCTACCCGCACCCGGCGCGGGAAGCGTTTCATCGTGAAATTCGCGCGCGGTCTCCGGATCGAGCGAGAGTTCGAACTGATCTTCCCAGCGGAACTCGAAGCGCGCTTTCGAGAGCACGTCGTCGCGGTGACGCGCGTGCGGGTGTCCTTTGGCGATGTCGGCGGCATGGGCGGCGATCTTGTAG
>DAHUXY010000286.1 GCA_027315505.1 Vulcanimicrobiota bacterium
GACGCGGGCGACGCCGCAGGGCGGACGCTTCGGGCTCTACGAGCCGATAAGCGGGAGCGCTCCGGACATCGCCGGCAAAGGCATTGCGAACCCGACCGCGGCGATGCTCTCGGCGGCGCTGCTCCTGCGCATGAGTCTGTGCGACGAAGCGGCGGCGCTGCGCATAGAACGCGCGGTCGAGACCGTGTATGCGAACGGCGGGCGCACGAGCGAACTGGTGGCGCCCGGCGCTCCTTCGCTCTCGACCAAACAATTCACGCAATCCGTCCTCGAGGCATTACGGTAAAACAATGGGTCGTATTCTAGCAGCGCACGCGCGCGTCGTCACAGCCGGTATCTTCGTGCCGGAGCGGGTCCTCACGAACGCCGATTTCGAAAAGCTCGTCGATACCAACGACGAATGGATCGTCCAACGCACGGGGATCAAGACGCGACACGTCGTGAGCGAAGGCGAACACGCGAGCACGCTGGCTTTCAACGCGATCGACGATCTACTCGAACATCATCCGGATGTCGAAATCGAAACCGTCGATTATATCTTGGTCGCGTCGACGACCTCGGACTACGTATATCCCAGCCTCGCCGCGATGATTCAGGATCGCTTCGGCATACCCACGACGGCCGGCGCGCTCGATATCAGCGGCGCTTGCGCGGGATTTGCGTATGGGATCAACCTCGCGACCGGCTTGATTGCCAGCGGCCAGGCCGCACGCGTGCTGGTTGTCGCCGCGGACGCGTTGACGCGCTCGGCCGACTACACCGACCGCTCCACGTGCGTCCTGTTCGGCGACGGGGCCGGAGCCGTGCTGATCGAGCAGAGCGAGAACCCCGGGATTCTGGGCATGACGTCCGGATCCGACGGTAGTGCGGGCAAGTTTCTCTTTCGCACGAATTTCCGGTTCGATATCAACGGCACGATGGACGACACGCGCCTGTTGCGTCAAGACGGCCGCAACGTGTTCCGCTGGGTGATGGAGAATATCCCCGGCACCATTGCCTCGATTCTGGACCGAGCCGGCCTAACGCTGGACGACATCGACTGGTTCGCGCCGCACAGCGCCAACCTGCGCATGATCGAAGCGCTCAATAAACGCATGGAGTTCCCGATGGAGAGGACGCTGCTCAGCGTGGTCGATTACGGCAACACCTCCGCGGTGAGCGTGCCGCTTGCGTTGATCCCCGCCGCGCGCGACGGGCGCGTCAAATCGGGCGACCGGATCCTCATCATCGGGTTCGGGGGCGGCTTGGTTAGCGCGGGGAACGTGCTCGTCTGGCCGTAGGCCCGCGAGCCTAACGCGGCCGCTCGTGCGATAGCGTTAGCGTAACCTTCGTGCTGTGCGCGGTCGACGCGACTTCAACGTTACTACTGCACGCGCGCATGATCGGGATGCCGCGGCCCCGTTCGGGACGCGGCGTGAAGGCCTTCCAATGGCCTTGGCTGGTTACGGTCACGCGCGATGCATCCGTCCCTTGGAGATAGTCGACTTCAAAGCACGCTCCCGCGGCATCGCTGCCGTGCTCGATCGCGTTGGCGATGGCTTCGCCCGCCGCGCAAATGGCGTCGTCGGCAAAATCTTGGGAGTGGACGGTAGCCAGAGCGTTACGGAGAGCCTCTCGCGCGATGCCGGCGGACGACGGCAGGCTACTATAGACCCAGTGGCCGTCGACGTGCGACTCCGATGCATTATGGAGCGCCAGCGTTGCGACGTCGTCCGTGTTCGCGATCGTTTGAAAGATGGCTTCGTGCAGTCCGGCCGCGCTCGGCGGCCCATTGCGGGCCAAACGCTCCAGCGTCGTCAAGAGTTCGCGCTCGCCTTCGATGATGTCGCGGCGATACTCGAGCAAACCGTCGGTATAGAGGTAGCACGTGGTTCCCGGGGTGAGGGTAACGGTCCATTCGGGCGACGCCGGCGTCATGCCCAGGCCGAGCAGCAGCCCGCCGGCGGGCAGGACGAACGTTTTTCCTGACGGCGAGAGCAGGACCGGATGCGGATGCCCCGCCGAAGCGTACCGCAGAATCTTGGAATGCGGGTCGTAGATGCCGACGATTGCGGTGGCCATTCCCAATCCCTGGGACGTGACGACCCCGTCGACGTAGTTGAGCAGCGCGGTGGCCGAATTGGCCCCCGGCGCCGCCGAGCGGATCGCGCGTGCGATCTGGCTCATCGAAACCGCGGCCTCGAGACCGTGGCCGGTGACGTCGCCCACCGACACGCCGATCATGCCGTTGCCGATTTCGAAGGCGTCGTACCAATCGCCGCCGACCTCGGCTTCGTCGCTCGCGGGGCGGTAGGCCGCGTCGAACGAAAGGCCTTCGACGCGCATCAAACGATCGGGGAGCAGCGCTTGCTGAAGGCGCTGGGAGACGCGATAGTGGTGCGCCAGCTGCTGCGCCTGCTCGAGTGCCATCGAGATGAGCGTCGTCAGAACGCCGGCCACGCGCCCGTCCTGTGCCGAACCATCGCCACGCCGCTCCGAGCCTAGTACGAACGTCCCGATAGCGCGGCCGCCGGCGGCGAGCGGTTCGGTTGTGAGCGTGGCCTGGCCGATGACGGCGGCCGGGTCTTCCAAGAGCGCGGAGAGCGGGGCGGTTCGGGCATCGCCCCAGCGCGCTTCGTCGGCGCACGCAAATGCGGCCGGCGCCGAACCGTGCCCGTGCAAATAGATCGAGCAGAAATCCGCGACGGAACCGGCGCATAGGCCGCAAATATTCTCCAGCAGAGCCAGAGGCTCTCCGGGAATCGATAGGGCGGAAAAGTGCGCCTCTCCGAGAGGCCGATCAAAGAGACCCCGTAGCATGCATCCTCGTGCGGCGGTGCCAACCCCCTAGAGTCTGCCCGGTTCCGGGAAAACTAAACCTCAAGGCGCTGGCCGCCCGCCTGTTTAGGAAATCGGTTGGCCGGAGAAGAAGCTGAGGTCTTCATCGGTTCTCGGAGGCACGATTTGCGTCATGTCCAGCGCTACTGTACCCTCGCGTAGCCCCAAAAAGCCGTCCAAGCGGGCCTTACCGCAGACGGACCTCTTAGCTGCGTTGCGGTCCTTTAGGGACGGCGACTTTTCGACGCGCCTCCCGAATAACTTCACCGCAACCGACGGCGAGATTGCGGCGGCGTTCAACGAGTGCGTCGAGCGCAACGAGCGCTTGGCCGAAGAACTCATTCGCATCAGTCACGTCGTCGGGCGCGAAGGTTTGATCGGGAAGCGCGCGTCGCTGGCGGGCGCGAAGGGTGCCTGGCGCGGCAGCCTCGATTCGGTCAATCAGCTCATCGACGACCTCGTCTTCCCGATGTCCGAGGCCGGCCGCGTGCTCGGTGCGGTTGCTAACGGCGATCTTTCTCAGCGCATGCCGCTCGAAAACGACGGCCGCGAACTCAAGGGCGAATTTCTGCGCTCGAGTCGCACGATCAACACGATGGTCGATCGCCTCAACGCCTTCGCGTCCGAAGTCACGCGCGTCGCACGCGAGGTCGGCTCCGAAGGAAAACTCGGCGGACAGGCCGTGGTGAAGGGCGTCGCGGGAACGTGGAAAGACCTCACCGATTCGGTCAACACGATGGCCGGCAACCTCACCTCCCAAGTTCGCAACATCGCAGAAGTGACCACCGCCGTCGCTCACGGCGATCTCTCGAAAAAAATCACGGTCGAAGCCCGGGGCGAAATACGCCAGCTCAAGGGCACGATCAATACGATGGTCGATCAGCTCAACGCATTCGCTTCGGAAGTGACGCGCGTCGCGCGCGAAGTCGGCTCGGAAGGGGCTCTCGGCGGCCAAGCGCAGGTAGCGGGCGTCGCCGGAACGTGGAAGGATCTTACCGATTCCGTCAACACGATGGCCGGCAACCTGACGGCGCAAGTGCGTAACATCGCGGAGGTTACCACGGCCGTCGCGCGCGGAGACCTCTCCAAAAAAATCACGGTCGACGTGCGCGGCGAGATCGCCGAACTCAAAGACACGATCAACACGATGGTCGACCAGCTCAACGGTTTCGCTTCCGAGGTGACGCGCGTCGCGCGCGAGGTCGGTTCGGAAGGCAAGCTCGGTGGCCAAGCCGAGGTGGAAGGCGTTGCCGGCACGTGGAAAGATCTCACGGACTCGGTGAACACGATGGCCGGCAATCTTACGGCCCAAGTCCGCAATATCGCCGACGTCACGACGGCCGTCGCCCGCGGCGATCTTTCGAAGAAGATTACGGTCGACGTGCGCGGCGAAATTCTCGAGCTGAAAATCACGGTCAACACCATGGTGGATCAGCTCAACGCCTTCGCCTCCGAGGTAACGCGCGTCGCGCGCGAAGTGGGTTCGGAAGGCAAGCTCGGCGGGCAGGCCGAGGTGCAAGGCGTTGCCGGCACGTGGAAAGATTTAACCGACTCGGTCAACACGATGGCGGGCAATTTAACCGCGCAAGTCCGCAACATCGCGGACGTGACGACCGCCGTCGCTCGCGGCGATCTCTCGAAGAAGATCACGGTCGACGTTCGCGGCGAAATTTTCGAACTCAAGAACACCATCAACACCATGGTCGATCAGCTCAACGCGTTCGCATCGGAGGTGACGCGCGTCGCGCGCGAGGTCGGCTCCGAAGGCAAGCTCGGCGGCCAGGCCGACGTGCTCGGCGTCCGCGGCACCTGGAAGGACCTGACGGATTCGGTCAACGTCATGGCCGGTAACCTGACCTCCCAGGTTCGGAACATCGCCGACGTGACGACCGCCGTTGCAAACGGCGATCTTTCGAAAAAGATTACCGTGCAGGTGCGCGGCGAGATTCTCGAACTCAAAGACACGATCAACGTCATGGTGGACCAGCTCAACGCCTTCGCCTCCGAGGTGACGCGCGTTGCCCGCGAGGTCGGCTCCGAAGGGCGCCTGGGTGGCCAAGCCGAGGTCAAAGGCGTGAGCGGAACGTGGAAAGATCTCACCGATTCGGTGAACTTCATGGCGTCCAACCTCACTTCGCAAGTGCGCAATATCGCCGACGTAACGACCGCCGTCGCGAACGGCGATCTCTCCAAAAAAATCACGGTCGACGTACGCGGCGAAATTCTCGAACTCAAAGACACGATCAACACGATGGTCGATCAGCTCAACGCCTTTGCCTCCGAGGTGACGCGCGTCGCGCGCGAGGTGGGTTCCGAGGGGAACTTGGGCGGCCAGGCCGACGTCAAGGGCGTGAGCGGGACGTGGAAGGATCTCACCGATTCGGTGAATTTCATGGCCTCGAATCTCACCTCGCAAGTGCGCAACATCGCCTCGGTGACCACGGCCGTGGCCAACGGAGATCTTTCGAAGAAGATCACCGTCGACGTGCGCGGCGAGATTTCAGAACTCAAAAACACCATCAACACGATGGTCGATCAGCTCAACGCCTTCGCTTC
>DAHUXY010000222.1 GCA_027315505.1 Vulcanimicrobiota bacterium
GCGTGCGATGGCGCTGCTCTCGGCGGCCAGCGCCAAACGGCAATTCTCGGCCCGCGCGCTCGACCGCATCACGCGCGTCGCGCGCACCATCGCCGATCTCGCGCACGCCGACGCCATCGCGGTCGAACACGTCGCCGAAGCGATCCTCTACCGCAGCCTCGAACGCATCGGGGCGGCTGCCTGAGGCCTTGACGTCCCCCATCCGCGGTGCTACTCTCGAATTGAAATGAAAACGACTTTCATTTTAAAGCAAGCGAGGGGAGTCTACCCATGAGCGAAACCAACGGGAAGCAAGGGACGGAGAAGCTGACCACCAATTTCGGCAGCCCGATCTCCGACAATCAAAATTCACTATCGGCCGGGGATCCCGGGCCGCTGCTCCTGACCGATTACCATCTCATCGAAAAGAACGCGCACTTCAATCGCGAGCGCGTCCCCGAACGGGTGGTCCACGCTAAGGGCGCGGGCGCGTTCGGGTATTTCGAAGTCACCGATGACGTCAGCCAATACACCAAGGCCGCGTTTTTGAACGGCAAGGGTAAACGCACCGAGGCGCTCGCGCGCTTCTCCACCGTCGCCGGCGAATTGGGCTCGGCCGATACGGCGCGGGATCCGCGCGGGTTTGCGCTCAAATTCTATACCGAAGACGGCAACTACGATTTGGTCGGCAACAACACGCCGGTCTTCTTCATCCGCGATCCGCTGAAATTTCCCGACTTTATCCATTCGCAAAAGCGCCTGCCGCAGTCGCATCTGCGCGATGCCGATATGCAGTGGGATTTCTGGTCCCTCTCACCGGAATCGCTGCACCAAGTAACGTTCTTAATGGGCGATCGCGGCATTCCCGCGGCGTTCCAACACATGAACGGCTACGGCAGCCACACCTACCAGTGGATCAACGCCAAAGGCGAGACGCACTGGGTGAAATACCACTTCAAACCCGAACTCGGCGTGAAGAACTACACGCGTCAAGAAGCGGCGCGCATCGCGGGCGAAGACCCCGATCATCACACGCGCAGCCTCTTCAATCTGATCGCCGGCGGAGACGTCGCGGCGTGGCGGCTGTTCGTGCAGATCATGCCGCACGAAGAGGCCTTCACCTACAAGTGGGATCCGTTCGACGTCACCAAAGTGTGGTCGCATAAAGATTATCCGCTCATCCCCGTCGGCCGGCTGGTGCTCGATCGCAATCCGGCAAATTACTTTGCCGATATCGAACAGGCGGCATTCGAGCCGTCCAACATCGTGCCGGGCATCTACTTCTCACCCGACAAGATGCTGCAGGGCCGCGTCTTCGCCTATGCCGACGCGCACCGCTATCGGATCGGCCCGAACTACGCGACGTTGCCGGTCAACCGGCCGCACAATGCCGCGGTGAACAACTACCAGCGCGACGGCCACATGCGCTACGACGACAACGGCGGCAACAAGCCGGTGTACGAGCCGAACAGCCTCGGCGGCCCGACGCAACGGCCGGAGTATGCCGAGCCCGCCTTCGCCCTCAAGGGCACGACCGGGCGCTACGCGCAGGCCTCTTACCGTAACGATGATTACCAACAGGCGGGCGACCTCTATCGCCTAATGTCGGCCGAAGAAAAGGCACGCCTCATCGATACGATCGTCACCGCCATGACGGGCATCCGGCGCGAGGTACAAGAGCGCCAACTCGGGCACTTCACCAAGGCCGATGCCGAATTCGGCGCCGGCATCGCGCGCGGCTTAGGCCTCGTGCTCGCCTAGCTTCGATCTCGAACTCCGCAAGCCACGGCGCGTCGAAACAGATGCGCCGTGGTTCCGTTACGGGTTTTCTACGCGGCGCCTGGAATTTGATCGACGTGCCGGATGATGCGTAACGATTCCAGCATGGGAAGCGCGCGAATCGCGGTTACGGTTCGTTCGTCGAGCGCAACGCACGTAAGCTGAACCTCCAACTCGGCAGCGCGGTGCAAGAGCCCGTGCAACGCGCCGATCGTCGTTTCTCCGACGGCCGGGAACGTATCCATCACCACGACGACGTTGCGCCGTCCTAGCGAGACGAAGCGTTCCACTTGCGCGATCAAGCCCGCTTCGAGCGACTGGTGCCCGGGCGCGTGTCCCGTGATGAATGCGAGGTTTCGCTGTGCCATCGTAGCTCGATTGTATGCCCGGCCTAGCGAGCGCGCATTAGCCATACGGTACATTGTTGGGGCCGTGGACTATACAAGAGCCCGGGATCTGTCGTATAGTGGCGCATGGCGCGTTCGCTCTTGGACTCCCGTTACGATCGCGACGCCTGCGGCGTCGGCTTCGTTGCCGCGCTCGACGGCCGGCCAAGCCGCGAGGTTCTCGATCGCTCGCTCACCGCGCTCGCCCGGCTCGGGCATCGCGGGGCGGTTGCCTCCGACGGTCGCAGCAGCGACGGCGTCGGCGTGCTTACCCAGCTCCCGCGCGACTTCTTCCTCAAGCAGCTCTCCGCGGCCAACGCCGCTATCGAACCGCGCGCACCGCTCGCCGTCGCGATGCTCTTCCTCACCCCGAACGGCGCGCAGGCCGAGTCCGACGCGTTCGAGCGACAGACGGCCAAGCACGGTTTTCGAATTATTCTATGGCGCGACGTTCCAATCGATCCGTCGCTCCTAGGGCCGAAAGCTCGAGATGGACTCCCAAGAATACGGCAGGCGCTGCTCACCACAGCGACTCCCGCGGAGCACCCATCCAGAGACGGCGCAGAGCACATCGAGCGCCGTCTCTCATTTTTACGCAAGGCGTTCGAACGCGAGTGCGGCGAGGCGTATGTCTGCTCGCTCTCGTCGCAGACGATCGTGTACAAGGCGCTCTGCGCGAGCGGCGACCTGTCCGCCTTCTACCGCGATCTTGCCGACCCGGCCTACGCGAGTGCCTTCGCGCTCTTTCACCAGCGATTTGCGACCAACGTTCTGCCGCGTTGGTCGTTGGCGCAGCCGTTTCGCTTGCTCGCGCACAACGGCGAGATCAATACGATCTGGGGCAATCGCGCGCGCATGGATGCCCGGCGCGCTTCGTTGAGCGTGCAGTTCGAACCGCTGCTCTCGCCGGACGTCTCCGATTCCGCAAGCCTGGACGAGATCACCGAATTGCTCGCGCGCCACGATCGCACCGTCTGCGAATCGCTGCGCATGCTGATGCCGCCGGTCGCCGGCGCTCGCGAATCGCGCTTTCATCGCTATCACGCCGACGTTATCGAACCGTGGGATGGGCCGGCGGCGGTCGCGTTCGCGGACGGACGTTACGTGGGAGCCGCGCTCGATCGCAACGGTTTGCGCCCGTGCCGATACACCTTCGACGACCGCATGATCGTCGCCGGCTCCGAAGTGGGCATCGCCGATTTCGATGCCGATCGCGTGGTCTGCAACGGGCGCCTCGGGCCGGGCGAGATGATCGCTCTCGATCTTCAAACGGGGCGCCTGCTGTTCGATCGCGATCTCTCCGCCGGGTTTGAAGCCGAGATGCCGCCCGGCACCACGGCCGAGGCCGCGACGCTCGATCCGCTGCCGATCGACCCGCTCGATGCCGCGACGTTGACCGATCTGCAGCGCCGGTTCGGCTATACGCGCGAGGACCTCTCGTTCGTGTTGGAGCCGATGGCCTCGATGGGCAAAGAACCGCTCTGGTCGATGGGCGACGACACGCCGCTGGCCCCGCTCGCGCGTTCGCCGCGCCCGTTCTACGCGTACTTCCGGCAACGCTTCTCGCAAGTGACCAACCCGCCGATCGACCCGCTGCGCGAAGCCTGCGTCTTCTCGCTGCGTACGCGGCTGGGCCCGTGGCCGCATCTTCTGGATAAACACGCGCCGCTGCCGGGGCTCACGCTGGCGTCGCCGATGCTCTCGCTCGGACAGGTGGCCGCGTTACGGCAGAACGCGCATCCGCGCAGCGCGGAACTGCCGCTCGTGCAGATCGATTGCACGATGAACGCCGCGGAGTCGCTCGAAGACGCGCTGGCACGCATCTGCACCGAGGCCGTGGCGCGCGTGCGTCGCGACAAGGCCGGCATCTTGCTGCTGAGCGATCGCAACGCATCGGTGCAAGCGCCGCCGATTCCGATGGCCATGGCCGTCGGCGCCGTCCACCGCTCGCTGGTCGATTGGGGACTGCGCACGCAAGCGGGCCTCGCGGTTGAAGCGGGCGACTGCCGCGACGTCCACCACGCGGCGGTCTTGATCGGTTATGGCGCCGGCGCCGTCTGTCCGTGGCTCGCGCTCGAATCCGTGCGCGCCGTCGCGGGGGAGGAAGCGGAGGCTCGCGCTATCGCCGCGTTCGATCTGGGCATCGCGAAGATCATGTCGAAGTGCGGCATCTCGGTGCTCGATAGTTATCGCGGCGCGCAATTGTTCGATATCATCGGCCTCCACGAATCCATCGCCGAACGGTGCTTCGCCGGTTCGCCGTCGCCGTTATCGGGCCGCACGTTCGACCGGATCGAAGCACTCTACCGCGCCCCGTGGGCGGACGCCGCCCAAACGGAGAGCGAACTCCCCGACTACGGGTGGGTGCGTTTTCGCCGTAACGATACCGCCGAAATGCACGGGTGGCAGCCGCAGACCGCGCGCGCGCTCCAACGTGCGGCCGGCGTTGCGCGCGATGCGGGCAAGGGCCCCGATCTGCCGGTTGCGTGGGACGCGTACACGCGCGAAATCGCCGATCGCGGCGTGCAGAATTTGCGCGATCTTCTCGCGCTACGCTCGGCCGGCCCCGCCGTTGCGCTAGACGAGGTTGAAGACGAACGTTGCATCATGCCGCGCTTCATCGCAAGCGCGATGTCGCTTGGCAGCCTCAGCCCCGAAGCGCACCGGACGATCGCCGAAGCGATGAACGCAATCGGCGGGCGTTCCAACACGGGCGAAGGCGGCGAAGATGCCCCGTACGACAACAAGATCAAACAGGTGGCCTCGGCGCGTTTCGGGGTGACGGCGGCGTATCTCGCGCGCGCGCAAGAGGTGGAGATTAAGGTCGCCCAAGGCGCGAAGCCGGGTGAGGGCGGGCAGCTCCCGGGGCACAAGGTTACCGAAATGATCGCGCGTTTACGCCACGCGCAACCGGGCATCGCGCTGATCAGCCCTCCGCCGCACCACGACATCTATTCGATCGAAGATCTCGCGCAATTGATCTGGGATATCAAGCGCGTCAACCCCAGCGCGACGGTGGGCGTGAAGCTCGTCTCGGAGTTCGGCGTCGGGACGGTGGCCGCCGGCGTGGTGAAAGCCTACGCCGATTTCGTCACGATCGCCGGCAACAGCGGCGGCACGGGCGCCTCGTCGCTCTCCTCCATCAAATACGCCGGAAACCCATGGGAGCTGGGCCTGGCCGAAGCGCAGCAAGTACTCGTGCATCACGGGTTGCGCGGGCGCGTTCGCCTTCGCACCGACGGCGGCATCCGCACCGCGCGTGACGTCGTCGTTGCGGCCTTGCTCGGCGCCGACGAATTTGCGTTCGGCACCTCGGTGCTCGTCGCACTCGGCTGCGACATGGCGCGCCAGTGTCACCTCAACACCTGCCCCGCGGGCATCGCAACGCAGCGCCCCGAATTGCGAGCGAAATTCCGCGGCAAACCGGAGCATCTCGTGCGCTATTTCACCAACCTCGCGCAAGACGTGCGGGCCCTGCTCGCGTCGCTCGGGCTTCGCAGCATCGACGAAGCGATCGGCCGCGTGGATCTGCTCGATCAAGTGCGCGACGACGGCGGCCTGGATCTGCGCGCGATGCTCGCGGCGAGCGGCGACGAGCCGGGCCGCTACCAGGGCGGCCGCAACGACCGTCCGCTCGAGCCCGCACCGCTCGACGACGCCTGGGTGGAACCGGCCCTGGCCGCCGCGCGCGCGGGTGTGCCGTACCGGCGCGAAGAGCGCGTGAGCAACGCCGATCGCACGCTCGGTGCGCGCCTTGCGGGCCGCCTCGCGCTCGAAACGTTCCCGGCGGTACCGGATCTGCGTTTCGAATTGCAGGGCACGGCCGGGCAGTCGTTCGGTGCGTTCGCAGTGCATGGAATGTCGCTCGCGCTCGAAGGCGCCGCGAACGATTTTGCCGGGAAAGGACTCTGCGGCGGCGAGATCGTGCTACGCCCGTCCGGCGCGCTCGCGCGAACCGAAGATGCGGGAGTAATCCTGGGGAACGTGGCGCTCTATGGCGCAACCGCGGGCAGCCTTTTCGCGGCGGGCAGCGCGGGCGAACGGTTCGCCGTGCGCAATTCCGGCGCGTCTGCGGTGGTCGAGGGCGTAGGCCAGCACGCCTGCGAGTATATGACCGGTGGCATCGTGCTGGTGCTCGGTGCGGCGGGCGGTAACTTCGGTGCCGGGATGACCGGCGGCACGGCCTACGTGATCGATACCGGCGGCGCCTTCGCTCGGGAACGGCGCTACAACGCCGACTCCGTGAAAATCGAGGCCGTCGGCGACGACGCAGCGATGCTGCGCAGCGTGGTGACGCAGCACGCGAGCCTCACGGGCAGCGCGCGCGCGCGGCGTTTGCTCGACGACTGGGATGCGGTCGTCTCCCACGCCGTGCGCGTGGTGCCGCTCTAGCGCTCGGCTACGGGGCGGTGAGTTGCGGGACCGACTCTCCGTCGAGAAAGACGTGCAACTGGTCGGGTGAGAATTGCAAGCCGCTCCAAAACGCGCCGAATTCACCATAGCGGGAACTCGCTTCGTCGAAGCGCATTTCGTAGACCAATTTTTTGAAGACCAGCGGGTCGTCGGCGTAGAGATCGACCCCCCATTCGTAATCGTCGAAGCCGATCGATCCCGAAATCACTTGCGTCACCATCCCCTGATACGAGCGTCCGACCTTGCCGTGTTCGGTCATCAGCTTTGCGCGGTCGGCAAACGGCAGCATGAACCAGTTGTCGTTGCCTTCCCGCTTCTTGTTCATGGGATAGAAACACACATAGCGTCGCTGCGGGATCCGGGCCCACAGCCGCGGGCCGAGGTATGGGCTCTCGGCCTGCTTGCGCACGAGCTCGTCGAACTGCGCGACCCACTCGGGCATCTGCGGCGTCAAACCGCGCTCGGCCAATTCCGCGTGAATCTTGCCGGTGGCATCGTACATCCCCAGCTCCAGCACCGACGCGTACGATCCGAGCGGGGTGAGAAACTCGCGCAATTCGAGCTTATCCAGCAACGTCTGGGCGTACGCCAAGCCGTCGAATTCGCGCGCGTAATGGGTGACCATCAAATCGCCCTTATGCCCGACGATCTGCGCGAGGCCGGCATCGGACTCTTCGCGCGAGCGCAGGTGCTCGATCAAATCGCGCGCGTGGCTCGCGTATCGCGCGCGCCGTTTCTCCGGCAACGCATCCCAGCCGCGGCGGTCGAACGCGAACATCCGGTGGAGAATCCACCAGCCCTCGAGCGATTCGGGTACGTTAGGGTCGCGCATCTATGCTCCTCGCCGTAGCGCTTTGACACGTTTCATCTCCGCAACGACCTCGGCTTCGAGCGCCTCCGGCCGCTCGCGGTACTTCGCCCAGAGCTGCGGCATGTGGGCGATGTCGTCGAGCACCCGCGCGTACACCGCATTGACCGGCGTCGGCACGCCGCATTCGATGCCGTATCGCGCGACGGCGCCGTTGAGCACGTCGACTTCCGTTTGCGGTTCGCCGCGACGCAGATCGAGCAGCAACGAC
>DAHUXY010000226.1 GCA_027315505.1 Vulcanimicrobiota bacterium
GCTCGGCCCGTCCGTTAATTTGAATTTCTTCTACTCGCCGGTACTGGGCGAATTGGAACTCTCCGGTACCGACACGCGCCGCCAGACGAATTTGGAAGGCTTCAAGAACGTACCCCCCGCGGTTTTCGATGCATTGCGTAACGTGCCGATGCGGCTGGAAGAGGCCGGCCACATCGCGGCGACGCTCACCGAATCGACGCTGGAGAAAGCCTACGACATGGGCGAGCGGTTCGTCGCAGCGGCTCGCGAGGCGCTCGCGCCCGGCGTGATCGGGCCGTTTGCTTTGCAGTGCATCATCGTGGCCGGGCCGCCGAAGGATTTCGTCTGCTACGACGTCTCGCTGCGCATCCCCGGATCGCCCGGCACGCGCTACACGCCCTACTCCGCCTACCGCTGGGGCCGCGACGTCTCGGTCGGCGAGCGCATAGCGATGGAACTCGTCATGGCCCGCGATTCAGGGCGCCTCGGAGAAGTGCTTACGTAGCGGGATGCGCGCTGAGCACGTAGTGGTTGGGCATCTGTGGCGTGCCGGCGTCGCGCACATGGGCGAAGCCTAGGCGTTGGAGGCGGGCGATCGCTTCGGCTTTGGTGTGGACGTGGTCGTTGGGCGGGCCTACGTCGCGCGTTACGCCGCCGTCCCAATCGACGAAGAGGGCGATGCCGTCCGGTTGGAGGAGCGACGCGATCCGCCGGACGTCGACATCGCCGATTTCGTGCAAGACGTTGACCGCCAGCGCGCGACCGAAGGAATGCGGGGCGAGTTCGGCTGCATCGTGCGTCGCCTTGAGGGTTTGGACGCCGCGCTCGCTAGCGCGCGTGCGCACGGTCGCGACCATCTCGGGCTGGACGTCATAGGCGACGACGTGGAGGTCGGGGCGTTGCTCCGCAAGCGGTATCGCGTAGCGGCCCGTACCGGCGCCGAAGTCGAGCACGCGTGAACCCTGCGGTGCATCCAAAATCTGGAGCAGTGCGGGCGTCGGTAGCCACGCTTCACGCGCGGGGTCGTCGAGCATGGCCGCGCGTTCGTGCGAGAAGATCTCCGGTTGCTTCGCTCCGTCGCGATCGCCGTGGTGGTGGGAGTGATGGTGGTGCTCGTGCATGCGTCCGCCGTTCGCGGGAATCGATGCGCTGCCTGCGAATCCGCACGCCCGGAGGTATTCACATGGTTTCGAGACTCAACGAACGGCCCGCTGCGGTGACGTTCAAAGGCAACCCCATGGCGCTGCTGGGACCGGCACTCAACGCAGGCGACGAGGCACCGGAGTTCGTGCTGACCGCCGGGGATCTCTCGGTGAAGAATCTCGAAGCCGTGCCCGACGGCGGAGCGGCGATGCTGATCGTCGTGCCCTCGCTCGATACGAGCGTCTGCTCGCTCGAATCCAAAAAATTCAACGCGCGCATCGGTGAACTGCCGACCGGCGTGAAGGCGTACGTGGTGAGTATGGATCTACCGTTCGCGCAAGGCCGCTGGTGCGGCGCGCAAGGCGACGTCACGCTCGGCATGCTCTCGGATTATCGCGACCATAGCTTCGGAGAGAACTACGGGCTGCTCATCAAGGAACTCGGCGTCCTGGCCAGGGCGACCGTCGTCATCGGGGCGGATAAGACGATCCGCTACTTCGAGGTCGTGAGCGAAGTCACCAACGAGCCGAACTACGATGCGGCCATCGCCGCAGCCCAAGCCGCCGCTCAGTAAGCCGGGAATCTTTACAAGGCGCGACGTTTATCGCTTTCCAGGGGCGATACCCCGCATTTAAGGGCGTTTGACGGACCTGCGGCCGCCCAAGCCGCGCGGGACGGGGCCCCGGCCGGTCCCGCGAGCGCGTTCCCTAGAAGAAGCCGGGGGCGTGGGGTGGAATGGGGTTGCCCCGATGCCCCCTACGCTGTTTATTCTTGATTTTGGCGCGCAGTACAGCCAACTGATCGCCCGTCGCACGCGAGAACTCGGCGTGTACTGTGAAATCGTGCCGTTCGATACGCCGTGGGCCAAGCTCGCCGAGCGCAACCCGGTCGCGTTCATCCTCTCCGGTGGGCCGGAGAGTACGCTGGTCGAGGGCGCTCCCGATGTCGACGGCGCGATCCTGAGCAGCGGCCTCCCGATCCTCGGGATCTGCTACGGTATGCAGTTGCTGGCACGGCACTTCGGCGCCGAACTCGTCAAACTCGATCACGCGGAGTACGGGCCGGCGATGCTGGACGTCGAGCGCGCCGGTTCGCCGCTCTTCGCCGGCGTTCCGGCGCAGTCGCGCGTGTGGATGTCGCACGGCGACTCGGTGCAGCGGCTTCCGGTCGATTTTACCGCTCTGGCTGCGACCCCACGCTGCGCGATCGCGGCGATGGCCAGCACGAAGCGGCGGAT
>DAHUXY010000291.1 GCA_027315505.1 Vulcanimicrobiota bacterium
GCGGCGCATGACCGTGTTGTCGATCGTCCCGCTGTCGCGCAGCACGATCAGGGCGCGGCGCTGCGTCTCTAGGAGTTCGCACTCCGTTTTGCGATAGAGTGCCGTCTTGCGTGCGGCCTTGCTCGTGTCGTCGTCGGATCCGAACTCGGCCCAGCGGGCGCGGAATCGAACGCGCAGGGCGTCCAGCATGGCGGCGGGGACGGTGCCTTCGCGTTGCAATTCGTCGATTTGCTTGAGCGCCGCTTTTGCCGTTGTCGCGAGCGCCTTCCGCTCCTCCTGTTCGTTCGTCCCGTCGTCTTTTACTCGCAGGGCCCGGATCACGTAAGGGAGCGTCCCGCCCTGGCCGACCAGCGTTGCCAGCAGCACGCAGAAGGTAATGAAGATCACAAGGTCGCGCTCGGGGAACGGGCCCACCGACGTACTCAGCGGAATGGCAATCGCCGCTGCTAACGACACGCCGCCGCGCATCCCCGTCCACCCGATGACGCTCACATGCGACCAATTGCGCTCGCCGTGTGTGTGGGTGAGGAGTGCTTGCCCGAACGTCCACACCAGACGTACGGCGATACACGCGAGCGAAACGGCGAGCCCGTACCACAGCAAGTGCGCGAGCGGATAGCGCGCTAAGCCGGTGACGATACTGTGGAACCGGATGCCGACTTCGACGAAGATGAACGCGTTGAGCAAGAAGACGACGGTCACCCAGAACCCCGTGATGAGTTCGCGGGAGCGCGGCAGCAGTACCGTGGGCGTGTAGCGATTCACGAAGAGTCCCGCAACGACCGTCGACAACACGCCCGATGCGCCGATGTAGTATGCGGGGAGATAGGCGACGAATGGGATGACGACCGAAATCGCGCCCTGCAGCATGTCGTCCTTGATGCTACGCCATGCGACCACGGCGAAGCCGCCCGCCGCCAGCCCGATCGCGACCGCTTCCAGCACGGAAAACGCGAGCGCACCTGCGGCGTGTGCGAGCGAGAACGTTGCGCCCACCACTGCGGCGATCGCGACGCCGTAGAGAATGAGCGACGTCGCGTCGTTGATCAAGCTCTCGCCCTCGATCAGTCCGACCACGTGCCGCGGGACGTTGAGACGATCGGAGATCGCCGAAAACGCCACTTCATCGGTCGATGAAACGATCGCCCCGAGCACCAGCGCGACGGCCCACGGCATTCCGGGAACGACCGCATGCGCTACGGCGGCAACCACGAGCGTCGTCGCGATCACCAGGCCAAATGCTAACTGAAATATTCCCACCGCGCCCGAGCGGAATTCGCTCGTCGGCGCAGTGACCGACTCCCAATAGAGCAGCGGCGGTAGAAACACGACCAGCACGAGGTCGGGCCGCAGCTGCATCGTGGGGATGTGCGGAATGTACCCGATTGCCATTCCGCCCAAAACGAGCACGATCGGATACGCCACATTAATGCGGTTCGCAACGGCAACCAGCACGATGATGGCGATGAACACGATCAGCAGCGCGATCATCGGTGCTCCTTAGGCGCGCGGCTCCTGCGCGCCTCGTGAGGATGCGGCGATTTTCAGCGTCTCTGAATAGTTGCCCGGGTTACATACTGGTCGGCCACGGAATAATACAGATAGATGGTGTCGCCGGCTTCGATCGCGGAAGCGCTGAACGCAATGTCCGAGTCATCCGGATTACGCTGCATTGCGGGCACCACAAGGGGCTCCTCGGACCTGCTCAACACGCGGGTAAAAGACGCATCAAACGCAATCCAGCCGATGCGCCACTGCGCGCCCGCAGTCGCTCCGTTGTAAAACATGAATGGCGATTCGGTGCCCACATTTACGATCGGTCCGGTGCTGAGGTGCCACGAATCCCACATCGAGGAGCGAGCCTCGAAGAGTGGCGGCAGAACCTCCCAGGGGCCCATGATGTGCGACGAGCGAGCGATGCCGATTCTGGATTTGTTCTCCCGCGCGTATTCGAAAAAGAGCCGCCACGTACCGTCGGAGGCTTGGGTGATCGTGGCTTCCTTCGGGTTGACTATTTCCTCGGTCGAATGAAGCGCTATGCCCCGTTTTGCGAGATGCTCGGGATCGGGCCCGGTTGCAAGTAAGAGCTCGCCGCGCTTGAGATGCTCGTTCCAACCGCTGTAATAGACGTAATAGATGCCGCGATCGTGAGCGACGGTGGGGTCTTCGCAGCCTCCGCTGTCGTATGAGCCGGGCACGTCCGGCCCGGGGGCGATGACCGGCGTGTCGCCGAGCGTGAAACGCAATCCGTCGATGGACGACCCGTGATGGATGCGCGCAATTTTTTCCGCAGCGTTCTCCGAACGATTCACAACGCGAAGCAGCAGTTCAAATCGGCCGGGCTCTTGCCATACGCATGGGCTCAGCTTATACATGGCCGCCAGCTCGTCCGAAGAGTCGAAGGTAACCTCGTCGAGCCGGACCAGGCGAAAATCGTTCATGCTCCTCAAGGCCATACTCCTACCCAGGCAGCCGGCGCCCCACCCGTGCAGCATTGACGAGGGCACTCTTTCATCGTATTGTGATATTCAATGGAATCATTGAATAAGCGCGAAAAGAAAGATCGCCTCTACGGGCAGTTTGCGCGGGTCTCTGCCGCCCTGGCTAATCCCCATCGGCTCGAGTTGCTCGATCTTCTGGCTCAGCGCGAAGAGCGTAGTGTCGAAGACCTAGCGGCCGATGCCGGGCTTTCGGTCGCGAATGCATCGCAGCACCTCAGGCAACTCCTGGCCGCCCACTTGGTTGAATCACGTCGTTCGCAGCAGTTCGTTTTCTATCGCGTGGCCGGCGACGAGTCGGTCCGGCTGTGGCAAGACGTTCGAGATTTTGCCGTCGCGCGTTTTGGAGAGGTCCGCGATCTGGTGGCCACTCGCGCCGCCGATCGCCACCTCGTGGCCGACGACGTCGCGGAGCTGATCCAGCGCATCGATCGCGGTGAAGTCGCGCTCTTCGACGCACGGCCGAGCGAAGAATTTCGCTCCGGCCATCTTCCCGGCGCGACCTCGTTACCACCCGGTCAGATCGACGGCGTCCTTGCCGCGCTCGATCCCTTGCGC